>JBOHWL010000119.1:0-9749 GCA_050736615.1 Binataceae bacterium (SeqCode)
GTCCACGACCATGCCCAGCCGGCGCACTGGTTTACCACCGAACATCTGTGAATGAGGTGGCGGCGGTGGTGGCGGCGGCGCCATTGCCGGCATCGGCTGCGCCTGAATCGGATCTATCGGCCGCGTGACGGCCGCCTGGACCGGCGCGGTGACCGGCGTACCCGAGGACGAATAGCGCGTGAAGCGGGTTTCGAACTCGCCGAAGCCGGTCGCGATCACCGTGACATGGATCTCGTCGGAGATATGCTCGTCGATCACCGCGCCGAAGATGATGTTGGCGTCTTCGTGCGCCTCCTCCTGGATCAGGCTCGCCGCCTCATTGACCTCGTAGAGCGACATGTCGGGACCGCCGGTCACATTGATCAGCAGGCCGCGCGCGCCCTTGATCGATACGTCCTCAAGTAGCGGACTCGAGATTGCGCGCTGGGCGGCTTCGACCGAGCGATTCTCACCGGAGGCGTGCGCCGCACCCATCATCGCCATGCCCATTTCGGCCATGATCGAGCGCACATCGGCGAAATCCAGATTGATGAGCCCGTGAACGGTGACCAATTCGGAAATCCCGCGCACCGCCTGGAGCAGCACATCGTCAGCTTTCTGGAACGCTTCCTTGAGCGACATGGTGCGGCTGGCGATTGACAGCAGGCGCTGATTGGGAATCGTGATCAAGGTATCGCAGGCATTCTTGAGCTCGCGCAGGCCCTCTTCCGCCTGGCCCATGCGCTTGCGTCCCTCGAACTGAAACGGCTTGGTCACCACGCCGACGGTCAAAGCACCGCCTTCGCGCGCGATCCGCGCGATCACCGGCGCCGAACCGGTGCCGGTGCCGCCACCCATGCCAGCGGTGACAAACACCATCTCGGCTTCCTGCAGATTTTCGCGCAAGCGCTCCTCATCTTCGAGCGCGGCTTTGCGGCCGATCTCCGGATTGCCGCCGGTGCCGCGTCCGCGCGTCAGCATCGTGCCAATCTGCAACCTGAGCGGCGCGGTGTTATTCTGTAGCGCCTGCGTGTCGGTGTTGACCGCGATAAAATCGACGTTGCGCAGGCCGGACGCGATCATATGGTTAACTGCGTTACCGCCGCAGCCGCCCGCACCGATCACTTTGATACGCGCCCCCGGATCCACATTTTCAACCAACTCGATCATTGCCGATCCTCCTCCGCCCCCGTCACGCGAATTTATGCCGCGCCCGCCAGCCATTTGTATTTGGTAGTCCGTGCGCTGTTTCAAAAGAAATCCCTCACCCAATCGGTTACGCGCGAACGAAGCCAGCCCCAGCGTCCGTTTCGCGCCGCCCCGAGACCGTGACCGCGATGAGCGGCGGCGGCATACAGGAGCAGACCCGCCGCGGTCGCGTACATCGGTTTCATTAATTCCTCGGGCATGCCCTTGAGGTTAGTCGGCAGGCCGCGGCGCACCGGCAGGTTGAAGATGCGCTCGGCAAGTTCCTGCGTCCCCTCGAGTAACGAGGTGCCGCCCACCAGCACGACCCCCGAAGCGAGACAGTCCGCCACACCCGAACGGATCAGCTCACGCTGCGCCATCGCGAAAATCTCCTCCATGCGCGGTTCGATAATCTCGCCCAGAAGCCGGCGCGCAATCACCCGCGGCTCGCGCCCGCCGACGCCCGGCACTTGCATCATCTCCTCACGTCCCACGACGAGATTGGTGGCAACGCCGTAATTGATCTTGAGCCGCTCAGCTTCGCTGATCGGAGTGCGCAATCCGGCCGCGACGTCGGCGGTCAGATTACCGCCGCCGACTGGCAGCACCGCCGTATGCATCACGGCGCCGTTGTGGAACACCACGATGTCGGTGGTACCGCCGCCGATATCGATCAGCGCGACCCCGAGCTCCCGCTCCTCCGGGAACAGCGCCGCCTCGGCCGCAGCGAGCGGCTCGAACACCAGTTCGGTCGGCGTGATCGCGGCGCGCTCGCAGCATTTGCTGAGATTTTGCCCATAACTCTGCGCGGCAGTGACCAGATGGATGCGCGCTTCCAGGCGCACCCCGGCCATTCCCACCGGATCACGGACGCCTTCCTGGTCGTCCACCGCGAATTGTTGCGGCAAAATGTGCAGCACCTGCCGATCGAGCGGAATCGCGACCGCGCGCGCGGCGTCGATCACGCGTTCGACATCGCGCGCGCCGACTTCACCACCGCGCACGGCGACGATGCCGTGACTGTTAAGTCCGCGAATATGCGCGCCCGCCACCCCGACCACCGCCGCGCCGATGCGCAGACCGGCGATTTTCTCAGCTTCGGCCGCCGCGTTGCGAATCGCATCGACCGTCGCTTCGATATTGACCACCACGCCCTTGCGCAAACCGTTGCATGGCACGACGCCCTGTCCCAGCAGCGCCATGGTGCCGTCGGAGGCGGCCTCCGCGACCAGCGCGCAGACTTTGCTCGTGCCCACGTCCAGTCCGGCAAGAACGTTCCTCATTACCGTAAGATTCCCTCGCCCCCAAATTTGCGCGCATGCCCGCGTGGGCGGCCGGCCAGCGCAATCGCGCGCAACCTGTGATGGTCTCCGACGGCCGGCTTGGACGCTCGAAACTCCATCACGGCCTGTCCGGGCGTGGTCACGTCCACTCTGGCGACCAATTGGTCATGGCCGCGCCATAAACGCATCACGCGTGCCGCATGCGCCAGTTCGACGCCCGCGTCATCGAGTTGAAAAACAATGCTCGTATGCGAGCGCTCCAAAAACAGCGTGGCGGTCTGGTCATCCCCCACCCTCATCTCGGAGACCAATTCGGATAAAACGGCCTCCGCACGCACCATCTCGGCCGCATAGCGCAGTAATTTCCCGCCGCGCACGTCGTTGACGCCCGCACCACTTAATACTGGCAGGTCACCTACCTCATCGAGCGAAACCGGCCCGCGTAATTCTCCGCCGCGGCTGAGTGTGTAGAACCCATCCGAACGCTCGACCAAAGCCACCGGCGCGGCGGCCAGGCGCGGCAGTATTGCGGCCAGTCCGCTACCGGGACCGGGCGCAAGATCGCCGCCCGCCAGAGGGGAATGACCGGCACGCGACCAGAAATTGACCACTTGACGGATGCGCTCGCCGAGGACATGACCAGGCCGGCTCAGGCCCGTGATCACACCCAGGGCAAAGAAGACGCACAGCACGATCCCGGCTAAACGCCAGCCCCATTGCGTGCCGCTTTTGCTCTTTTTCTTCGCCGCCACCGCCGCCGCCCAATTGGTTAAACCATCGCCAGTCTCACCACTCACCCACCATTCTGACCTCGGGTTCGAGCCATATGCCTGTGTTTTCCTTGACCCGCTTGCGCGCCAGTTCGATCAGCGCGCGCACCTCGTCCGCACGTGCGCCGCCGAGGTTAACGATAAAGTTGGCGTGCTGATTGGAAAACGCGGCGCCGCCCATGCGCGCGCCCTTCATTCCCGAGTCCTCCAAGAGCTTGCCGGCAAACGCACCCGCGGGGTTTTTGAAGACCGAGCCGGCATTCGGCACGCCGCATGGTTGGCGCGTCGCACGCCTGGACCTGAGCTCCGTGACGCGCGCCCACAAGCGGTTGCGATCATCCGGGCGCAATTCGAAATCGACCCCGGTGATGACGAAGCGCGGCGGCAGCTCGGTTCGCCGGTAGGCGAAGCTGACCTCGTGGTCGGTCAAAGCGCGCGTCGCCCCCTCTTCCGTCACGCCATGCACCAGCTTGACGACACGCGCCATTTCACCGCCGAACGCACCCGCGTTCATAACCAGGCCACCGCCCACCGTACCCGGGATGCCCTCGCCAAATTCGAGGCCGCCAAGACCGTGCTCAACCACGGTTTCAACCAGGATACCGAATCCTGCCGCCGCCCCCGCCCGCACCTTGAATCCCTCGATCGCAATTTGGGCGAAGCCCGCCCCGAGCTTGATCACCAGCCCACGCACACCCCGATCGCTGACCAACAAATTGGTCCCCGCGCCGAGGCAAAACGCCGCGGTCGAGTGCCGCCGCGCCGCCGTCATGGCCAAACTTAATTCGCGTTCGCTCTCGACCGTGATGAACAAATCGGCCGGCCCGCCGATCTGAAATGAAGTCAGCCCGGCCAACGGCCGCCGCGCGCTGACACGCGGACCAAAGTGCTCCCGGAGTTGGCCCTCAAGCGCGTACATGGGGAGCCTCGCCCAGCATCGCAAGCAGCGACTCACCGACTCGGTAGACGTCGCCCGCACCCAAGGTAATCACCAGATCATCGGCCCTCGTACCCGTCGCGACTTTAAGCGCGGCGTCAGGCTCATCACCGAGAAAACGAACCTCGATATGGCCGCGTGCGCGCAACGCTTCATACAGCCGTCGCGCATTGACGCCGAGGAGCGGTTCTTCACCCGCCGCGTAAACGTCCATGATGTAGAGCAGGTCGGTATCGTCGAAAGCCGCGAGAAATTCATCGAACAAATCCCGCAATCGGGTGTACCGATGCGGCTGAAAAACCGTCACGATTCGCCGCTTGAAAGCCGCGCGCGCGGCCGCCAGAGTCGCGCGTACTTCCGCCGGATGATGCGCGTAGTCGTCAAGTACCAAACGACCCGCCGCCTCCCCCTTGATTTCGAAACGGCGCGAGATGCCCGAGAACGTGGCGAGCGCTCGCGCCGCCACCTCGAAGCTCACGCCAAGTTCCATGGCCACCGCAATCGCCGCCAGCGCGTCGAGCGCCAAATGTCGTCCGGGCGACGGCAGGCTCACCGTGCCCAACGCCACACCATGACGAATCACCTTGAAGCTGGTCGACAAGCCGTCGATAGAAATATCGTCCGCCCGCACCTCCGCGTCCACGGCAAGGCCATACGTCAGCACCGCTTTGCGCACCTGACCCAGCATCCCGCGCACACTGAAACTGTCGATTCCAAGCACCGCCAAACCGTAGAACGGCACGCGGTTGATGAAGCTCAAGTAGGCTTCGCGCACGCGCTCCATGGTGCCGTAATGGTCCAGATGCTCGGGGTCGATGTTGGTCACGACCGCGATCGTGGGCAGGAGTAACAAGAAGGACGAATCGCTTTCGTCGGCTTCCGCCACCATGAAATCGCCCCGCCCGAGTCTGACGTTGGTGCCGCGCGCGCGCAGATTGCCGCCCACCACGACCGTCGGATCGAGTCCCGCCTCCTCCATAATCAGTCCGATAAGCGACGTGGTGGTGGTCTTGCCATGAGTGCCCGCGACCGCGACTCCCAAGCGCGCGATGCGCAGCAGCTCACCCAGCATCTCGGCACGCGCGATAACCGGGACCTTCAGCGCCCGCGCCGCCGCCACTTCGGGATTCGAATACTTCACCGCCGACGAGATAACGACCGCGTCGAGGCCGTTGCGCAGATGCGACGGATGATGGCCGTGATCAATCACGATGCCGAGCGCGTTCAACCGTTGAGTGGTGGCGCTTGAATGAAGATCACAGCCGCTCACGTCGAAACCCAGGCGCATACAGAGTTCCGCAATGCCGCTCATGCCGGCGCCGCCAATTCCGATGAAATGCAGGCGATGACGCCGGTTGAGCAACTCTCTGGCAACGGCGCCACTCATGCCACGCTCCTTCCCGCGGCAACTTCGTAACAAGCGCGCGCGATGCGCGCCGCCGCCTCAGGCTTGGCCGCGATCGCGGCGCGCCGGCCCATTTCAATCAGTCGCTCCGGTTCGGCCGTCAGCTCGCTGATCGCCGCCGCAAGATTTATCGCCAAACGATCATCGTCGTGAACTATGCGTGCGCCGCCAAGCCGTTCGAGCACGCGGGCGTTGAGTTCCTGCTGACGATCACGATGAAAAGGATAGGGGACGAAGACCGCCGCGCGGCCGGCCAGCGCGATTTCCGACACCGTCATCGCACCCGCGCGTGCAATGACCAAGTCGGCGGCATCGAGCACCGCCGCCATATCGTCAATAAAGGGGACAACCCGGTTGGGACAACCGAGTTCCCGATAAGCCGCCTCCGCCAACCCCACGTCCGCCTCCCCGGTCTGGTGGACAATGTACACGTTTATAACAGCTTTTCCCAAAATTTTCAAAGCGTTTACAAATCCGGCGTTAAGACGATGAGCGCCACTCGATCCGCCTAAAACAAGGATTTGCAATGGTGAGACGATTTCATGCTTTGCATGGGGAATAAAAGCGAAACGCACCGGGTTTCCGGTCACCCGAGCCTTCGGATAATTGAAATAGGATGCGGTAGCGTCGAACCCCACGCAAATTAAACGCGCGAAACGCCATAATAGGCGATTGGAAAGACCCGGACGGGTATTTTGCTCCAACAGGATAACAGGAGTCTTTCTTAGAATAGCCGCAACCACCATGGGCGCCGAAGCATAACCGCCCGCGCCAACCACCAAATTGGCGTCAAATTGATGCAACACGGCGCGGGCGCGCATCAGCGCCGAAATAAATTCCCGCGCCGCGCGCAGTCGCGTCAATGGACCCTTCCCGGTCCATCCGCGCACCGCGAGCAGCTCGTGGCGAAGTCCGTGCCGCGGCAGCCATTTGGCTTCCAGACCGTTGGTTGCACCCACGTACAAGATCTCCGCATCCGCGCGCTCGCGCCCCAGTTCCTCGCCCAATGCCACCGCCGGAAAGAGGTGTCCGCCCGTGCCGCCGCCCGCGATTATCACTTTCATCGCACCGCCGGTCGCCGCGACAAGGCCAACAGTCCGCCAAGCGCGGCCATCGCCATCACCATCGAGGTGCCGCCATAGCTCAGAAACGGCAAGGGCAACCCCTTGGTTGGCACCAGGCCGATTACCACTGCCATGTTGATCAACGCCTGCAGTGACAGCAGCGCGGTCAGGCCAACCGCTAGCAGACTGCCGAAGGTATCCGGCTCCTCGTGCGCGATGCGCATGCCACGGAAGAGCAGCGCGCCGAATAACGCCAACACAAAGAACGCGCCGACCAAACCAAAATCCTCGGCCACTACCGCAAACACAAAATCAGTATGGGCCTGCGGAAGATAGAACATCTTCTGATGCCCCACGCCGAGTCCCATGCCGAAACCGCCGCCTTCGCCCAGCGCGATGAAGGATTGAATCAACTGGAAGCCCGCCCCGCGCGCTTTGGCCCAGGGATTAAAAAAACTGGTGAGCCGCCGCATTCGGTACGGCTTGGCTACCGCTTGTAGCGCAAGCACCACCACCGCAAACGCGCCCGCCGTGCCAAGATGCAGTGGGCGCGCGCCGCCGGCGAATAGCATCGTGAACAACAGCAGTGCGATCATCACCGTGGTCCCGAAGTCGGGCTGCTTCAGGATTAGCAGCGCGATCGGCGCGACGATCAGGAAAACCGGCAGCGGCCCTTGCTTGAATTGCTGCATGCGCTCCTGCCGCCTGGCGATGAAATCCGCCAAAAAAAACACCAATGCAAACTTGACCAGTTCCGAGGGCTCGGCCAGCATCGGCCCCAGCCTGACCCATCGCCGCGCGCCGCCGCGCGAAATTCCCAGTCCGGGAATCCAGATCGCGACCACCAGTGTGACCGCGATTATCATCAGCGGCATCGTCAAGCGCCGCAGTCCGGCCAGTGAAAACTGCGAAACGATCAGCAAGATTGTCAGGCCGGCCGCGATATGCACCAGGTGAAGCTTGAAAAAGTGAAATGGATCGCCGTCTCGTTCCCGCCCGAGAAAATAGGTGGTGTTGAGCACCATCAGCAGCCCGAGCGCGATCAGCGCGGCCGCCGGCAGGCACAGCCACGGATCGGGGCGCCGGCTCGAAACCGTTTCAGAGCGCCCGAACCAGCTCCTGATATATGCGCCCGCGCTCGGCATAGTCCCTGAATTGATCGAAGCTCGCACACGCGGGCGACAGCATCACAGTGTCGCCACGCCGCGCGTTCTCCGCCGCAATCTTGACCGCCTCCGCCAAAGTCGTGGTCATCGCGATTGGGCTGGCGCCATGGAGCGCCGCACGCATCTTTTCGCGCGCCGCGCCGTACAGCACCAGCAATCTCGCTCGTTGGGCGAGCAGCGGCCGCAAGGGCGCGTAGTCGCCACCCTTATCGATGCCGCCCGCCAGCAGGATGACCGGTGGCGCAACCGCCTCCAACGCTTCCATCACGGCGCCAACATTGGTGCCTTTTGAATCATCGATATAAACGACGCCGTCCTTTTCGCAGATGAATTCAATGCGATGCGGCAGTCCGCGAAAATCCGCCAGCGCCGCGCCGATCACCTCGGGACCGCTCGCCATCGCCAGCGCCGCGCCCGCCGCCGCCATGGCGTTGGCGCGATTGTGCTGCCCCGCAAGCGCGAACCGGTCCATCGCGATGCGGCCGCGAAGGCCGCCGTAATCAAACCGCAGGTCGGCTCCGTCGCGCCAAATGGCGTCACCCGCCGCAATGCTCTCAGTTCCGAAACTGATTACCCGCGCCCGTAAGGTGGGCGCGAGTTTCCACACGGCGGCATCCTCCCGATTGAGAATCGCCCAGTCGGTCGCGCTTTGGTTCATGAACAGCCGAGCCTTGGCCCGGCCGTACTCGTCACGGTCGCGATAGCGTTCGAGGTGATCGTCGGTAAGGTTGAGATAGACGGCGACATGAGGTTTGAAGTGAACAATGGTTTCGAGCTGAAAACTGGAAGCCTCGACCACGATGGCGTCATACGCGCCGTCCACCGCCTCGATCAGGGGCGTGCCAAGATTGCCGCCGACGAAAACACGCATTTCGACTGTCCGTAGAATCGCGCCAACCATCGTCGTGACAGTGCTTTTGCCGTTAGTGCCGGTGATCGCGATAACCGGTGCGTGAAGAAACCGCGACGCCAGCTCCATCTCGCCGATTACAGGGATGTGGGCGGTGTCGGCCGCGCGCAACAGGATCGCATCACGGGCGATTCCGGGACTTACCACGATCAATTCGATTCGCTTCAGTAACGCCGGGTCATCGAAACCCAGATGGACTTCACCGCGTGGCAGACGCGAATGGTCAAGATCGGCGCGGGCGTCGACCATGAGCAATTCCGCGCCCCGACGGGCCAGAAAGTGCGCCGCCGCCAGGCCACTCACCCCCAGTCCCATCACCATCACGCGCTTGCCCGCAATCTCCATCGCATTCGTTCGCTCGCGCCTATTGCCGCTACATGAGGCCTTTCTGGAATCCGGCTCGCCGGCTCGTCATACCTCTGATTTTGAACGTGGCTCGCAAACTCGCTCGCTTCGCCTGCGCTACGCTAGGGAACCTCTGCACAGAGGCGATTCTGTCATTCTGAGCGCCGCGAAGAATCCCGGCTCTTTTTCTTTTGCCAGCTTTTATCGGGATTCTTCACTTCTTGAAACGCACCTCGCAGACTCCTTTGCTCGCTCCGCCTATGGCTACGCTAGGGGCAGACTTCGTTCAGAATGACAAAACGAAGCTTGCGCAGAGGTTCCGCCTGGCGCAGGCTCCGCTCGTCTTGAGCGCCGCATGAGCTACCTGAGCTTGAGCGTACTGAGCGCCACGAGCGCGCAGACAATCGAGATAATCCAAAAACGGGTGACCACCACGGTCTCCGGCCATCCGCCCAGCTCGAAATGATGATGCAGCGGGGCCATACGGAAAATCCGGCGGTGAGTCGCTTTGTAGTAGTAGCGCTGGATTATAACCGAGGCCGCTTCGAGCACGAAGACGCCGCCCGCGATCGGCAAGACCAATTCCTGCTTTGCCAGCAACGCGACCATGCCAATCGCACCACCCAGCGACAGCGCGCCGACATCGCCCATCATCATCGAAGCCGGATAGGCGTTGTACCACAGAAAGCCCATCGAAGAGGC
>JBOHWL010000120.1:0-18518 GCA_050736615.1 Binataceae bacterium (SeqCode)
TGACACGACTGTATATATGTTGAACACACCTTAATTGGATTTCGGAGCAGTCCGCTCATCACACCCGTGGAGGTACTCGCATGCCAACGCATCCCAACGTGATTCATCCGGGCGATCAGCCGTGGACCGAAATGACCCAGGGGAATTTCCGCTATCGGCGGAAGTCATTCAGCGCCGCCGCGCACGCGGTGAAACTGGGCTGCAGCCTCTACGAGCTGCCGCCCAGCGCGTCGGCTTTTCCCTATCACTACCATTGTGCGAATGAAGAGGCACTGTACGTGCTCGACGGCGAGGGGACGCTGCGCCTTGATGGTCATGAAATCGCGCTGCGCACGGGAGATTTCGTCGCCCTGCCGCCGGGCCAGGCGAATGCGCATCGGCTGGTCAACACCTCCGCGCAGCCGTTGCGTTATTTGTGTTTTTCCACCATGGAGGAACCCGAGGTTACAGTCTATCCGGATTCAGGCAAGGTTGGCGTGATGGCGGGTGCGGCGCCGGGTGGCAACAAGGAAAAGCGCACCTTGTCCGCCACCTTCAAGCGTGCCAGCGAAGTGCCGTACTATACAGACGAACCCGACGCTTGACGCTAACCCGCGCGCGGAGCTTGGGAACAACCATCCGTCCGGACTGGTCGATCGTGAGTTTGATGCCATCCGAATGCGATATTCCATATCGCATGGGATATGGCATATTGACCGCAATCAGTTGGATTTCTCGGGGCCCGCGCGGCGCGGGAGGCGTTATCCGTTATTCATTGGTAAACGCCGCGCATACTCACTCGTAGACGGTCGATACCTTGGCGTGCGAGGAGCCGCCGTCGATCGTCAGCGTCACGCCGGTGGTGAAGCTCGCCGCCGGACTGGCGAAATAGAGCGCTGCGCCGACCACCTCTTCGGGCTCGCCGGCGCGTTGCAACGGAAACGTTTCTTTCGCGCGGCGCGTGAAATCCGCAGTGCGCGACCATCCCTTTGAAATGTCGGTGTGAAACGGTCCGCACATGATGCAGTTCACGCGCACTTTGGGACCGTATTCTTTGGCATAGGCGACGGTCATGATGTTGAGGCCCGCCTTCGCCGAGGCGTAGGGCGCGGTCTCGGGATTGGGCCGAATCGCCGCGGTCGAGGAAATGTTGATGATCGCGCCGCCCTCGCCCGCCACCATCCGCGTGCCGAATAGTGCCGAGAGCCGGAACGGACCCTTGAGGTTCACCGCCATCACCTTGTCGAACAAGTCCTCGCTGGTCTCCAGCGAGGAGGGCGCCAGCGGCGACAGGCCGGCGTTGTTGATGAGCACGTCGGCGCGGCCCCAGCGCGCGAAGACTTCGTCGGCGAGGCGGTCACAATCCGCCCATTTTCCGACATGGACAGAATGAGCCGAACCGTCGGCGCCAAGCGTGCGGATTTCCTTGACGGCGGCCGCGCATGAATCGAGCCTGCGGCTGGCAACCGCGACGTTCGCGCCCGCCGCGGCGAAGCCCAGAGCCATCGCGTGCCCGATACCGCGGCTGCCGCCGGTAATCACCACGACTTTGCCGGAGAAATCGTATTGTATCGCCTTGGCCGTCATTGCGCCGTCACCTCGCGCTCGATCATTTCGCCGTACTTTTTGATCGCGGCCTCGCGCAGCGCGGGGATGTGGCCGGTGGGAAACAACCCGCTGGTGGCGCGATAATCGCGCAGGATCTGACGCGCCAGCGTAATTTTGTGGACTTCCGTCGGCCCGTCCGCCAAGCCCATGACGAAACTCTCCATCACCTGATCGACGAAGGGCATTTCCGGCGTCACTCCCAGCGAGCCGTGAATCTGCAAGGCGCGCACGGCGACATCGTGAAACACCTTCGGCATTTGCGCTTTGACCGCCGCTATATCCTTGCGGACCTTGAGATAGTCCTTGTATTTGTCGATGCGCCAGGCGGTGCGCAGCACGAGCAAACGGAACTGTTCGATATCGATCCACGAGTCCGCAATTTTCTCCTGCACCATCTGCTTGTCGGCCAGCTTGGAACCTTGCGTGCTGCGCGAAAGCGCGCGCTCGCACATCAGGTCGAAGGCTTTGCGCACCTGTCCCACCGTGCGCATCGCATGATGAATACGGCCACCGCTAAGCCGCGTCTGCAACACCACGAAACCGTCGCCCCGCGGTCCCAGCAGATGGTCTTTGGGCACGTGCACGTCCTGGTAACGGACGTAGGCGTGAGTGCCCTCCGCTTCCTGGCCAACGCCGACACTGCGCACGATATTAACCCCCGGCGTGTTGGTCGGGACGATAAACGTGGACAGCCGCTTATACGGCGGAGCCTCCGGATCGGTGACTACCATCGCGATAAGAAAAGACGAGTAACGCGCGTTGGAAGAAAACCACTTCTCGCCGTTGATCACCCAGTTATCGCCATGAAGTTCCGCATGCGTGGTGAAAACCTTGGGATCGGCGCCACCATGCGGCTCGGTCATCGAGAAGCACGAGACGATTTCGTTGTCGAGCAGCGGCTGCAGGAACTCTTTCTTCTGCTCCGGCGTGCCGTACTTGGCGAGGATTTCCCCGTTGCCCGAATCCGGCGCCTGACAACCGAACACGGTCGGCGCGAAGCGCGAGCGTCCCAGGATTTCGTTCATCAGGGCCAGCTTGAGCTGTCCATAGCCCTGTCCGCCCAACTCCGGTTCGAGATGGCAGGCCCATAGCTTGCGGCGCTTGACTTCCGCTTGAAGCGGACGCACCAGCCGATTACGTTTGGGGTCGCGCACTTCGTACGGCGAGCCCAGGACGTAATCGAGCGGTTCGACCTCATCGCGCACGAATTGCTCGATCCAGTCCAGTTGTTGTTGGAATGCGGGCTCGGTTTCAAAATCCCAGCTCACGATTGCTTACCTCCAGTTTCGTCTGTGCGGCCGCGGTAATTATCGCGGGCCGCGCCCGATTTTTCCACTGGCGCGACGGTCCACGACGGCTTTGAAAGATTCGTGAACCGCTTACCATACACGCGCTGTGTGCGGACGCCCCACGCCGGGTGCCTGGCGGCGAAAGCTTAAGCAGCCGTACGCGAAAGAAACTCCGTTAAGACGCGGGGAATCCCAGTGCTTTCGTCGTTTGGCCGCGATGCGTGGTTACCATTGCTCGTAATGCACGGCGCGGCGCTCGTAGCCAGACGCTCGCAACAGGTCGCGCAATTTCAGCACTTCGCGGCCGATTCCACAGATATAAAAATGCCGGTTCCGTTCATTATCGGCGGAGACCCAGCGTCGCTGCGCTTCGCTCCGCAACTTTGCGTGGAGCGCGTCGCGGCTGGGCTCGATAATCGGCGGCTCGAAGTGAAATTCCGGATGAAAGGCGGCGAGCCGCTCCAACTCGGCGCGATAGAGAATATGCTCGGGCCGATCGGCGCCGTAAATCAAATACAGCGGACGTGCCGGCCGATGCGCCAAAGCGCGATGGACCATCGGACGCACCGGCGCCACCGCCGTGCCCTCGCAGATGAAAACTTGTTCCGACGACGGCGGCCGATCAAGCGTGAAGGTACCGAATGGACCGGTGAAATCAAGTGTATCGCCGACCCAGCGGTCGAATAACCACGCTACACCGACGCCATCCGCAACCCGGTTGAAACATATTTCGAACGGCTCGCCATCCTTGGCGCCATCCTCGGGACTCGAAGCGATCGTGTAAGGGCGCACACGTGCCCCTTGCTTCAACGGAATCGTAATCGAGATGAACATCCCGGGGAGGAAGCGAAGCGGACGGTCGCCCGCGATGCGCAAAAACAACGAACGCGTGTCCGCGCAATGGTCGAAGACGCGCTCGATGCGGGCGCTCTCGTGGGGCCGTTGACGTGCAGCGCCCGAAGGTTGATGGTCGCTCATCGCGGCTTAATCCTCCGCCCGTTCGCCCACTTGTTGGTTAATCGTATAGCGCGGCACGATCACCACGAGTTCAGCGCCGTCCTCGATCACCGCCTGACATCCCAGGCGCGAAGTCGGCGTGAGCCCCGGCGCGCGGTCGAGCAGGTCTTCCTCTTGTTCGGACGCCTCGCCGAGTTGCCTAAAGCCTTGCTTGACGATCACATGGCAGGTGGTGCAGGCACAATTGCCGCCACACGCGTGCTCGAGTTGTATACCGTGCCCGAGCAGAACGTCGAGAATCGAACCGGGTTCGCCATCATGCTGAAACGGAGCGTCCGCCGGGTTGAACTCGATCACCTGTTCGGGATCACCATTTTCGAAAATAACACGAATGCTAGCCATTTATTCCCATTGAAGAGCGGCCGGCCACGGTCACAAAAGCGCGCCAGACATGATTGCGCCGTGTGGATCGGACAGCTCAGGTCGGCAGCAATCACCACTATATCATCCGGCGCGATTTCAACTTGCTTGAAATCACGAATGGTCCCTCCGGTTTATCTGACCGGGACCGGCCGAGGCGAAAATTGCTCGAGCCACACGCAAAACAGAATATTCGTCGGCTTCGCCGGGGGGAACCAGCCGTCAAAAATCAGCACGAGGTTGCTGAACCTCATGTTCGATTATTGCGGGTTCGCCTGATTTTCGCCATATTGATTTGCGGCTGCTGCGACATGACTCAACGGCGCGGTATGTATGCCGGCGCGCCTTGATACTTGAATCATCGAGGAGGGTGGGCTGATGGCAACGCTGACGAAGCGGCAAAAGCAGATGGTGGACTATCTTGAGCATTATATCGACGAGCATGGCTATGCTCCGACGCTCGCCGAGGTTGGCCAGTATTTCGGCCTTTCATCGCTCGCCACCGTGCACAAGCATCTGCACAATCTCGAAGTAAAGGGACAGATCCGCCGGATACATAACCATAGCCGCGCATTGGAGATTGCGCGCCAGACCGCAGTAGCCAATGCGCGCGAACTCGCATTGCTCGGAGCCGTTGCCGCGGGTGTGCCGATCGAGGCCATCGAGAACCCGGACACCATCAGTGTGCCGGAGCATTTCGTGCGCCGGGACAATACGTTCTGTTTGCGCGTAAAAGGTGAATCGATGGTCGACGAGGGTATCCGCGACGGCGACTTCATCATCGTCGAAGGCCGAGAAAGCGCCAATCCCGGCGAGACTGTGGTCGCGCTTATCGACGGCGACGCCACCGTGAAAAAATACTATCCGGAAGCCGATGGCCGCGTGCGGCTACAACCAGCAAATCCAACCATGCAGCCGATCTTCGTCAGCGAGGACGACCTGCGCATCCGCGGCGTGGTGGTGGGCCTAATGCGTCACTATCGGTGATCGCGCGCCACCGGTCATGACTGGCTCAAGCATAGCCTTCCCGTTTAATCGGCCATCGGCCGGGACATTATTGAGCCTCGCCTCTGCTATCAGACGACGGCATTGAAGTTATTGGCGCCAGCGCGTCGATGAAGCGACGGCCAATCCGGCGGCAGCCGACGTTTTGAAATTGAGGATCCGCGGACATCCGTCAGATTCAGCGGCGGCATTCGCGCACCGGTTTGCTCATACCGCTCACAGGTAGCGGAGTGGGCATTGGGATAACGTGCCGGCGTCCGCCGCGAGCGGTGGCTTGACGCGTCGGGATAGTTACCACCAAATCGGAGCCGCGCGCCGAACTCGCCCGCAGCTCGAACCTTCCACCCAATTCTTCAACATGGCGCCGGACCAGTGCCAGCCCGAGGCCGAGTCCGCGATAACGACGCACGCTGCTGCTCGAAAGCTGGGCGAACGGCTCACTCGCGCGCGCCAGCAGAGCGGGGCTGATCCCCGGTCCGGTATCGCTTATTGCGAACTCGACCGCCGTACTACCGCAGTTGCCGATGCCGCGAATCGCGACGGTGACGCCGCCACTTTCAGTAAACTTGATCGCGTTGAGGGTCAGATTGAGCAGCGTGGAACGGAGCGCGCGCCGTGGTGCCCGGATAATCTCGGGCGCTTCACGCAGGTCAAAGCGGATGTCCAGCGCCTTTTTCTGATTGGCCGCTTCGATATACGGACCCACCTCGGCCATCAGGCTGCGGACGGTGACGTCCTCATCGACGCATACGCCGGCGTTGGCTTCCGCCAAAACGAACTCCATTATATTGTCGATAGTCTGCGCGAGGTCATGCACGTGCGCATTCATGCGCTCGACCATCTCGCGGGGCTCTTCCGGGAGCATCTGGACCCATTCGTCACGCAAGATGTCGATATAGCCGAGCAGTACCTGGATCGGCGTGCGCAACTCATGCGCGAGGTTGGCCAGAGCTTCGAGACGGACGCCGTTGCTCCAACCAAAACCGCCGACTTTTCGTTTGCCTGCTTGAGCCTGACCCGGCTCCCGAACAGAATTCTGATCTTCCACGGTAGCCCCCTCTTTTGCGAATCGCGAGTCTTTTCGCCGAGGCGAAAAACCTGCGAACCGCGTCAAGGCCGAGGCTAGCTATCCGCAACTGTTAGCCCAATTGCGAAATCACTTACTTCGAGCGGTAAAACTATCAGGAAGACGGTGTAAAAGTACGGACCGTTGAAATGGGGCGATTTGTTGAGTTTATCTCGAAGCTACGAATATGCAACACCTGGGCGTCCGTGCCAGACACATCGAACTTTGGCCGTGCCGCCCAAACACGGGCGTCCGCCGGTTGGAAGCTCGCCGGGGACGAGTTCGCTAAGACACCTTGTCCGGCTTGGGCTCGGTGGTCGCGGCGCTGGCGTCGGATTTGACCTTGGTCTCCGCCTCGGGTTCGTTCATCGCGTGTTTAAAATCGCGAATCGCCTTGCCCATCGCGCCACCCACATCTCCAAGTTTGCTCGGTCCAAAGATGATCAAGATGATCAGCAGCAGGATCAGCAAATGCGACGGTGAAAGAATATCCATATACTTCCTCAAGCCCGTGCCTGCGGGGCCGGATTGATTGCGCCAGCCTACTCTGTCGATCAGCGGATTACCACCTGAATCGGTTCGCCGACCCGATTACCGCGCGCCGCCGGACTGCCTCATTGTGGGGTACGCCGACGTCGCGACGCAAGGCCCAATTTCACTTCACTTTGCCCGTAAAATGGTAATGATGTTTACCGAGAGTGGCGCGTAGGGCGCGAGCCTAAGTGGGATAAGTGGGTGGGCCAATTCACCCCTACGAAAGCCCTGCGCAAGTCCTAATCTGTCATTCCGAGCGGAGCGAGGAATCCCGGAACTCTGTGCATTTTCCAAGGTTTTATCCGGGATTTCTCGCTCCGGCAGCCTCACTCGAAATGACAACCGAGGCTTGTGAGGAAGTTCTTTCTAATCGTTGGCGCCCATTCATGAGCGATCATTCATTCGTCGGGACTGTCGCCGCGCTCGGCCGCTAGCTCGATGTCCTTGTTCTCCTCGTAGTTGGGAGCGACATTCACCGTTTCAATTTCAGGCCGGGTACCATATAGGCGTTCAAGATCCCAGGTTGTAATCCATGATTTTATATATTGGCGCATGGATTTGGCCGCGGTAATTTCGCCGACATCGGCGGCAGTAACATCCCAGCCATAAGCGTCCGCATAGAAAGCTCTTATCTTTTGGAGGCTGACCTCCAACAGGGCGGCGTCCGGGGGCTTCAGCAGGACCTGTTTTCGCGCCAAGGTCTCCATCCCGAGGCGGGCACGCTCGGCGTTTTTCCGCTCATTTTTGCCCGCCAGCTTGAGCGGGACTTGTTGGTCGTCGCAGCGCTTGTCGATCACTTCGCTGGTGAAATCATCGGTGATGGCGGCCACCGTGACCACGCCGGGCACGTTCTGCTCGGCGTCGAGATTCAGCCAACGAGCAAGTTCGGCATAAGCACGCCCGCGTTGCAGGACACTGTAACGTCCGATCAGCTCGACCTCGTCAAGCAACAGGACCCAGCCGCTATAACCGGCTGCCGCAATCAGGCGCGGCACAAAACGCAGCCGCTGCCGAAATAGTTCGGCTTGTTTCACAGGCTTGAAGGGGAAGCGCTTCGCGCCACCGATTTCACGCAGCCATTGCCGCACGTTCGCGAAGCCGAGCTTGCCGCCGGATAGGAAGCGCGCGATGTGTTTCACCCGCTCCGGGTCCGTGTTTGCATGCGGGAGTAGATGCAGCAATGCGGCGAACAATGGCGAGAGGCTTGCCTTGCCATTTTCCGCCCACTGAGCGAGATCGTCATAAGCGCCGCCCTCGTGCCGAAGCTTCGAGAGCACCGCCGTCATCGCATCGTCATTGAGGTGTGGCACGGTGGCGCTTCGGATCGCGGAAACATAGAGCTTACTGAGATCGAACAGCGGGGTCTCCTTGCTGATGACCACCCGACTGACGATGAAGTTCTGGTTAAGGGCGACTTCCTGAAGGTAACCGAGCAGATGCGATTTGCCGGCGCCAAAGCCGCCAGCGATAACCTGACCACTCGCCGGCTCGCCGCCATCTTTGAGTCGGCGTTGGCAGAACTCGAGGTTCTCCAGGAAGCGCTCGCGGATTTCGTTTTCAGCCGTTCCGAGCAGTCTGATTGCCGCACGATTGGGCACGCCCGCCCGTAATGCCTCGATAGCCTGACGTTCATCGCTCACGCGCTGAATTTCCCTCCCCCGGTTCAACGGCTGGCTTCGATGATAATTATCGGCGCCAGAGGATTATCTCGCGCCCGGGCGCGAACATCATCCCAGATGCGCATCTTCAGCGCCGGATAGGCATCAATGCCGCGCTTGCGATCTTCGCCAATAAAGGCGTGGTCAGCGAAGATCGCGATGAAAAGGCGATCGAGCAGATCGATATCGTCGACCAACTGGCGCATCACTTCGTAAGCGTCCATCACCGCGCCTGACGTATAGCGTCTGCCATCGCCGACCAGCGAGGCGGTGCGTGTCAATTGGCGAATATCCACGGCAAGTAGCAGGCCGGCGTGACCAGCCAGAACAACCCACCGGCACAACGATCGCAGCATGGCGCGGGCGTTATGCCGGCTGATTCGCGAATAGATATACGAGCCCTTGAGCGCGCTTAGCACTCTCAGCTCGCCTCGCAACCATTGCAGGATTGGCGCGATTTCCTCACCACCATGCCCCGCCGGTGCCAGGCGGTTCAGACATAGCTGCATGACAGCGATGCGGAAGTCTTGCGCCATGCCGGGGTCATCCATCAAGTCCGCAGTCAACCATTGATTGAATTCACGGCGCAGAATAGTGGCATCGATTCGGTTGATCTCCGCAATTTCCGTCATCGCGGCCGATTCGCCCGGATGGGGCCATTGATATCCATGCCGCCGGACCAGCCCTTCCACGAAACGCTGCGCGTCCGCCTCCCAGCTAATCTGACGAGATACGGCGAAGAACAGGTCCTGCATCATGTGAAGCTTCACATCCGCGCTGTTGACGCTGGTAAAGACGAGTCCGTGCTCCGCGGCCTTGCCTTTCAAGGCGGCGTTCAATGCCGCAATGCCATTTTCGTCGGCGACCAGGAATTTGACCGCCGCGCCACCGGTGAGGATAAATTCACGCAGGTATTCCTTGTCGATCAACTCGAGCCATTCATTCAGCATCACCGCCATCGTTCAGTCCTTGTCGAACCGGATACCAACGTAAATCTTTTCCGCGCCCTGTTCGTCAACGACCGTGAGGCGCTGACTGACGACCTTGGTACCGGTGGCGGCCGGCAAAGCAAAGCGCCAACCGTCTTTCGTGCGCAGGTGAGGCTGGCGGTCGAGCAAGTGGATATCGCGTGCGAATTCCTCCTTGGGATATTCCCGCTCGGAGCCTGGCCAAAGCGTCATTAGTTCGTAAAGCTTGATTAATGGTGCCACCGGACCATTACCCGGCAGGTCCGGCGTCCAATCGCGCAGAATTCGCCTATCGAGCCGGCGGTAGACGTCAAAAAATGTCTCCAGCAGCTTTTGCTCGTTGAAACGCTGCGGCCGCTTTTGCCGGGCCAGCAGCACCTTCACCAGTTCTCGCGGCCTAAGGCGGCGTTCTGGTTTGCGGTTGACCAGCACGGCCAGGTCTTTGGCGGAAAGTGTCAACAACATCGGAAAGCAATAAAGGCGTCCGTCCCGCTCGAACAGTTTCAAGCCTGCGCTATCCGCCTCCCGCAGTAACTCCTTGAGATAACCTCCTTCCGCGAAATACGCCTCGACTTCGAATTTCCATGACGAATCCGCGCTGGCCATTTCTTCCGCGAACCGTCCGGCGGCGTCACGCGCTTCGGCAAGGCCTTTGTTCAAGTCACGAAGTTGGCCGACCCTTGCACTGCTTCGCACCCTGTTCAGCTCGGCCAATGCGGATCTTGCGGCTTTGGAAACCACCGCGAGCCGATCTTCAAGCGCACTCAGCGACTGTTCGAGACTGGAATCCATCACCTCACCCAATAAGCCGAATATCAGAAATCTCGGCTCACCGTCTACTTCATATGCAATGGTTCGTGACAGCGGTTGGACAGCACGCGCCGGACTTTTGTAGGCTTGTCGCTATACGCCGCGCGATCGCCGCGGCGATAGTTGCGGAGACCTTCATGGCCAACTGGAATATCAAGGATCAGGCGGCGATTACCGGCGTCGGCCATTCCAAATACGGCCGGCGCCTGATGCGCAGTCCCATCGATCTCGCCGCCGAAGCTATCAGCATGGCGCTCGCCGACGCGGGTCTGGACCGCGCACAACTTGACGGCTTGATCGTCAGTTTCGGCTCTCCGATCGGCGCCGACGGCGATAGTCTCGCCCAAGTGCTGGGGCTGCGGCTGCGCAGCTATAATCAAACCTGGTCACACGGCCGCTTCACCGCGAGCTGTATCCAATGGGCCGCGATGCAGGTCAATGCGGGGCTGGCGGACGCCGTCGCCTGCATGGCGGCTGTGAGCTTTTCGAGTTCACGGCGTCCGATGATGGGCGGCGCGAGCGATCGTGAAGGCGCACGTGAGGCCGGCGGCGGCCATGGCGAGGATCCTGTCTACGGCATGACGTCGCCGGGTGCCGGTGCGGCGCTGGTAGCGCGGCGTTACTTCGAGCGTTACGGCGCCAGCGGCGAGCAATTGGCGGCCGTGCCCGTGGCTTTTCGCAAGCACGCCGCGATGAATCCGAACGCGATTATGCGTGAGCCATTCGGCCTCGCCGACCATCAGGCCTCGCGTCTGGTCTGTGAGCCGCTGCATCTGCTCGATTACTGCCTGATCAACGACGGTGCCGCGTGCGTGATTGTCACCACCTCTGAGCGGGCGCGGGATTTGAACAAACCGCCGGTGTATATCGGCGGCATGCAGGGTTTGCCCGCCGGACATGACGAATTCATCTGGGCCTATCCGGGTTTCGGCGTGGCCCAGCAGCCCGCCTTTGACTATCAGGCGGGCGTGCAGCCGGTCTATCAGATGGCGGGCGTGACGCATGACGATATCGACGCGCTGTTCACCTACGATGCGTTTTCGATTCTGCCGTGGATGGCGCTCGAGCGATTTGGCTTCTGCAAGCCGGGCGAGGCGGCGGCTTTCACTCAGGACGGACGCATCGAATTAGGCGGCGAATTGCCCATGAACACCAATGGCGGTTTGTTGTCGGAGGCGCACATCATGGGCTGGAACCATCAGGTCGAGATCGTGCGGCAACTGCGCGGTGAATGCGGGCAGCGGCAAATCAAGGACGCGAAGATTATCCAGTGGGCCAACGCCTATGGCGATTCGCTCATCTATCATCGTTGAGACGTGCGGGATTCAACTCCAGCGCGCCCGGTGAATTCAGCGTGTCCCGTGAAGGAGATAGCAGGTGGCCGAAGCGCATTATGAGAAACCTCTTCCTTCGATCACGCCGCTCAACCAGCCCTTCTGGGACGGTCTGCGGCGGCGGGAGTTGAAATTACAGCGCTGTGGCGCGTGCGCCAGATTCTGGTATCCGGCCTCGCCACTATGCCCGCATTGCTGGTCGCGCGATTTCGCCTGGACCATTGTCAGCGGACGTGGGCGGGTCAATTCGTGGGTGGTGTTCCATCAATCCTACTTTCGCGGCTACGATCACGACCTGCCGTATAATGTCGCCGAAGTCGAACTCGAAGAGGGTCCGCGCCTGCTCACCAATCTGGTCGATATTACCAATGATCGGATTCGCGCGGGGATGCGCGTGCGGGTGGTTTTCGACGACGTGACCGAAGCGATCACACTCGCCAAGTTTCGCCCGGACGAGAGTTGAGCAAGGAGTTGAAGATGACGCCGCTACTTGAGGGTATCCGCGTATTCGACCTCACCGTCGCCGCGGTCGGACCGTGGGCGACCAAACTGTTGGGCGCCCTCGGCGCCGACGTAATCAAGGTCGAAGCGCCGGGTGGCGACCTGCTCTCACATATGGTGCCGCCGAAGCTGCGCGGCGGCTCCGTGCTTTATATTTCGGCCAACCATAACAAACGGATGATCGAGCTCGACCTGAAGACGGAGGCGGACCGCGCAATTGCGCTCAAGATCATCCAGCGCAGCGACGTGTTCGTGCAAAACATGAGGCCCGGCACAGTCGAGCGGCTCGGGCTCGGCTACGAGATCGTGGCGCGCACCAATCCGCGCATCATCTATGTCGCCGCCTCGGCCTATGGACGGACCGGCCCGATGGCGACCGAAGCGGGGATCGATCCAACCGTGCAGGCGGTCTGCGGATGGTGTTCGATTACCGGTCCGGAGCAGGGAACATCAGGCGGGGCGCAGCGCAGCCGAGCAAGTGATTCCGTGAACTGCGCTCAACCAGGAGAAATGTTCCGTCATCTCGCCCATCTCGATCTGACCACCGCCACGGTGATCACGCAGGCCGTGCTGCAGGGCTTGCTCGCGCGCGAGCGCACCGGCAAGGGTCAGAAGATCGAAGTCGAGATGTTGACTGCCGCTATGGCACTGCAAACCACGCGCATCGCCGAGTACCTCGCCACGGGCGTGCAGCCCCGCCCGCTCGGCAGTGCGGCGGCCACCACCGCGCCACATCAGGCCTTCGCCTGCCAGGATAAAAAATACCTTGCCGTCGGCGTCACCGACGACGAACAATGGACGGGTTTGTGTCGCGTGTTGGGGCTTGAATCGATCATCAATGATCCGCGTTTTGAAACGAATCCCGCGCGTGTGTGTAATCGGGTCGCGCTGAGCGCGATTCTCGCCGGGAAATTTGCGGCCAAGCCCGCCGCATGGTGGCTGATGCGCCTTGGTTCAGAGTGCGTGCCCGGCGGCCCGTTCCTCAGCTTCGACGAACTCAAATATCATCCGCAAGTGATGGAAAACGAGTACATCGTTGAGATCGGCTCGCCGCATTGGGGGCGCATGTACGCCGACGGTCTGCCCTGGAAGTTCAGCCGCACGCCGGCCGGACCGATTCGCGCCGGCGGCATGACCGGCGAGCACACGGCGGCGGTCTTGGCGGAATTAGGCATTACGGACGTGCCGCATGAGTGAGGGTAGTTGCGCGGGTTTTCGCGTGCTTGAACTGACGCAGGGTTTATGCGGACCGTTCTGCGCGATGCAATTGGGGGACGCCGGCGCCGATGTGTTGAAAATTGAGCCACTCGCGGGCGATTGGGCGCGGCAGGCCGGGCCGCCCTTCATCGGCGGAGAAAGCACCGTTTTCCTCAGCCTCAACCGGAATAAACGGAGCCTCGCGCTTGACTATCGCACCGACGAGGGCCGCGATTTGGTTCGGCGGCTGGCGCGTGATTGCGACGTGGTGGTGGAGGATTTGGGACCTGATCAAGCTGATGCGCTGGGTATCGGTTATAGTGCGCTCAGCCGCGACAATCCGCGCCTGGTCTATTGCGCGATCAGCGCGTTCGGCGAAGCGGGTCCGCTCAAACATTTGCCGGCAACCGAACTGGTCATTCAAGCAATGGCGGAATACACCGCCTCGCTCGGCCGCATCGGGGATCCGCCAATTCGATTGGGCGCCGATGTCGCCAGCCTCAATACCGCGATTTTCGGCGCGCAGGCGATTTTTGCCGCCCTTTTTCATCGCGAGCGCGCGGGCGAAGGACAGCGCGTGGCGGTCAGTCAGTTCGGCAGCTTACTGCACATGCGCGGCATCATGTGGCATTCGTTTTCCAATCCCGACGACTGGTACGGATTCCATCTCGACCATTACACCAATGCGCCCGACCACGGTTATCAGACCGCCGATGGCACCCTCTATTTCATTCTACGGCGCGGCAATACCGAAGATTGGGATCGGCTGATGCTCGAGTTGGGGCTTGAAGAATACCTCAGCGATCCGCGCTTTGCGGATTTCGGCCGCGCCGCCACCAGCGTCGGGCGTTACGCGGAAGCGGCCAAGCCGATTTGGGAGAAAGCGTTCAAGACGCGTCCGCGCCAGGAGATTATCGATTTGATTCATAGCGTGGGTGGCGACGCCGTTCCGATCCTTGATTATGCCTCGTTGGTTGCCCATCCGCAGACCACGGCACTGGGCGCGCTGACTCAAATCGAGCATCCCACCGCCGGCAAATTCACCACGGTCGCTCCATTTATCCGATTTTCCGAAACGCCGCTTGAGATTCGCACCGCGCCGCCGCTGCGCGGACAGCATACGGATGAAGTTCTGCGCGCGCTCGGCCTTGAAGCCGAAATCGCGCGTCTGCGCGCCGCCCGTATCGTCGCGTAGACTTGTGCCAAGCTTGCTCGCGCGCCGCTTCCAAGTGCCTTGGGAAAATCCGTGAGCGCGAATACGGCGGCATGCGATTGGACAATTTCAGGCGCATTTTGTTAGGTTGGCTGCGGGTGCGCTGCGCCTCGAAGTTTTTGACGCAGCTCGCGAACTCGCTCGCCTGCTCGCTGTGCCCGCGGACGAGTTCAGTTAACCTAGTTTTTCGCCGCCGGGACGGAGGTTCGAATCAATGCCGAATCAGCCGCGCATGCTCGAAGGCTACCGTGTGTTGGATTTTACCCAATTCGTCGCAGGGCCGACTTGTACGCGGCTACTGGCCGAAATGGGTGCCGAGGTGATCAAGCTCGAACTCGCCCCCGCAGGCGACCGCGTGCGCGCCGGCGGGCTTAAATCGCTCAAGCCCGAATTTAAGGATTCGACGCATAGCACCTATTACCTGCAACACAATCACAGCAAGCTCAGCTTCGCCATCGACCTGAAACGGCCGGGTGCGCGTGAATTAGTCATGTCGATGATTCCGCGGATCGATGTGATCGTCGAGAATTACGCGCCGGGCGTGATCAAGCGGCTCGGCTTCGCCTACGAGGATGTGAAAAAGGTCAATCCGAAGATCATCATGTGCTCGATCTCGATGGCGGGGCAGACCGGACCGCTGTCGTACAAAGCCGGCTACGACTATATGGGTCAGGCCTATGCCGCCATCACCGACGGCATCGGAGAGCCAGACCGCGCGCCCGCCATTACGACCATGGCGATCGGCGACGTTTCAACCGGCGTGGCGGCGGCGATGGCGGTGGGTTTCGCGCTGATTCATCGCGAGCGGACTGGCGAAGGGCAATATCTCGATGCCTCACTGCTCGATACGTACTTCCATATGCACGAGGTCAACGTGCCGATGGTCTCGTTGCGCGGCGACAAGTTCAAACCCACCCGCAGCGGTTCGCTCCATCCGCAAGGCGGCCCGACCGGAATCTTCCATTATCGCGGCGACCAGTACGTTTATATCACCGTCGTGCCGCATCAATGGTCGCAATTTGTCAAGGCGCTCGGCATGCCGGAACTGGGCGCCGATCCGCGCTTTCGCAGCGCGCGCGGCCGTCGCGACAATAACGAAGCTTTGAGGGATATCATCGAGCGGTGGCTGAGTGAATTTCCAACCCGCGATGATGCCTTGGCGGCGTTGGACAAGGAGCGTGTCCCGTGCGCGCCGGTGCTGACGATCAATGAGGCAATTAAGCATCCCCATCTCAACGAGCGCAAAACGGTGCGATGGATCGAGGATCCGGAACTCGGCAAAGTCGCGATTCCCGCCGTGCCCGTGAAGTTCTCGGCCTGGCCCGACCGCATCCAGCTCAGGTCGGCGCGGCTGGGAGAGGATAACGAGCGCGTGCTCGGCGAACTACTCGATTTGCCGCCGGAGAAGATCAAGCAGCTCTATGCGGACGGTGTTTTGGTACGTGATCGCACCTTGGAAAAACCAACGGCGTAGACGTTAACCAAAAAAATTTCTTCTGCACGGCGGTGGGATTGGCGCGTCAGCGTTCATGCCCGCCGCCGATTTTTTTTCCACCTCGGACCCGCAAGGGTGAAATTAGCTTCGCGATGCTGGATCAAGACCACTCACACGCTTGATCAGACAAAAGAGCACTGCATTACCTGCCACAGAAGAGAATAATTGACAGCGAGCCGACGAATCCGTAAACGGCGCTACAGCACGTTCACAGAAGAATGAGAATCAAACGTGGCAACACTTCCAGGCCAGCGTGCCCAATTCACCTGGGCGCTACATCAGTACAACTTGGCTCAAGGCCCTGAGCAAAAAGCCCATTTTGCTAAGCGCATGGCGAGGTACATAACGGCGGCACCTGCCTGCGGGTTCACCGTGGAGGACGTGACGCAAGGGCAAGACTATCCGGCGGCTGACGTGAGCCAATACCTCAACGCGCCGGAGGATTCCGCACCCGAGACAGAAATAAGTGAGGGGCAAGCGCTCGAGGACATTTCCCAGGCGGTCGATGCGTCCGACGTTGTTCGTCTCGGCGAGGGTCCTGAATTTGTCTATGCGTATGGGTACCAATGCGCGCCTGACCGGCTGAAAATCGGATTGACAAAAGTCGATCCGGTGCAGCGCATAGTCGCTCAAATCAGTACGGGTACGCCAGACAGGCCAGTTTTGTTTCTTGAAATCAGGACTCACGACTGCGGCTCACTTGAGCGCGCGATACATTCAATCCTGGAGTACCGAGGTTGCAAGGTTGTTGGCGGCGGCGACGAATGGTTCAAAGCAAAGCGTGAAAATGTGACCGCTATCTACGAGTTCATCATCAACTCGCATGCTTGAGCCTCGGGACTGACGGGGAGCAACGGGTATGAAGAAGAGCGGGTCGCAGGAAACCAAGTCTCCTTCGCAACTGATAGATGCGAGAATCAAGGAGCTGGGCGACTGGCGGGGCCAGATGCTCAGCCGGCTCCGTAGCTTAATCAAGGAAGCCGATCCCGAAGTCGTCGAAGAGTGGAAGTGGAGAGGGGTTTGTTTAAAAGCTTCCTTGTGATGGACCTATCGTACTATTCCAACGAATTTGCCGTGCTTTCGAAAGAAGAATTAATCCGCGAAGGCGGCATGGTCATTCCTTCTGATGAGATAGATGCTCTGCTACAGGCAAATTCCCCCAAGGAAGTAGCGGATTTCATAGTTAAGCTGCTAGTTCCTTACAGGATCAGATGCCAGTTTGCATGATTGCCCACTTTTGCAAACTCACGCGCGAGGCCGCGCAATTCCATCAGCTCCAGAGTCCGCGCCTGCACCGCGATTGCCCGCGATGTCCTTTTCGGGGTCTCCGCTTTATCGATAATTCGCAGCGGAACGCCGAAGCGACCGAGCTCGAGCGCCGCCGTCACCCCAGTGGGCACCGCCCCAACAATCAGCATCGTTGGAGCGGTTGAGCCATTTGAAATATCTTCGGCGCCGCTGATCTATTATCAGCTTCGGAATGCGGACGGATTTTTTCGCAAGCCGTTAAGGCTTGCGGGCGGGATGCGTCTGGTCGCGGACGATTAGTTGCTTCATCAAATCCTGGTAGGTTTTCGGCATCGTCACCGTGTCGCGCATCGCGACTGTGATCGGATAGCGGATGCCGCCTTTGTGCGTGCCTTCGAGTCCTTCCACAATCTCGCCGGCGCAGCGCCATGGAAATGCGAATACCATTTCGGTGTCCTGCGCCATCCCGAAGACACGATCGCCGGTACACGGCAGGATTACCTTAGGCTCGTCCGTGCGCATGGTCTGGATCACGATTTCAGCACAATCGAGACGGCCGCCGGTGGTACTGACCACCCGCCCGCCATGCTGATACAGTGCGGCGTGCACCAGCCGCAGTACCTGCGCGCTGTTGGCGTAAACGGCGACGACGTGCGGCTCGAATTGCGCGCGATTAAGCGGCGCCACGCAAACATAATCGTAAGCGCCCGGTTCGAATTTCCAGGTATCGGCTTCCAGCTTCGCGGCCGCGCCTTCGTCTTTGCAATACATGCCCAGTGCCGCATAGCCCTTGAGGTATTCGTCGTTAGGCTTGCGAAAACCGAATGCGATGGCGGAGAGCGGACAGATAACGTCGTCGCGGCCCACCGCGATACCCCATCCATAGCGGCGTGCGATACCAATTGACTGGCACACGATCCAGTTTTCCTTGAAGCTTTGGCTTGGCACGCGCACATCGGGCGGCAATTCCTCGCCCGGCTTAAGCATCCGAATTGCCAGGGGAAAAGTATCCGGCCGCACCAGGCGGGCAATCACCTCGTCGATTTTTTTGAGCGTATCGGCAGTCCGCGCTTCCATCTCAAGCCTCCGCGACAAATACTTTCTTATCGGCTTAGACGTCTTTCATTTACGCGGACTCCTCCAAGAGCGTATGCAAGGCGTCAATCAAAGTGCCGACGGTTTTAAGTGAGGTGGCATCCAGATTGCTAGAATTGTCTTCACCCGCCAGGGTTATCC
>JBOHWL010000121.1:0-3102 GCA_050736615.1 Binataceae bacterium (SeqCode)
GCACCGCTGGCTTGAATCGCGTACGCCGAGATGGTGCTGTCAACAAAGTTCGCAACGTACGCAAATTTGCCTTGGTCCACCCCCACAAACACCGAGGCGTTTCCCGCTGGAAAGGGCGAGCCGGTAATTGGCACCAAAACGCCGTTATATTGATTGATGGTATAACCGGAGACGGTGTTATCGCCAGAGTTCGCCCCAGTTCGTGCGGCACGCTCGCGCCGGGCGCTAGTTGCACCACATCTGTCACCTTCACGCCCAGCCGCGACGGGGCGGCATTCGGCTTACCGACCTTCCGTAGCGGCGCCAATGACTTCGATGATTTTCTCTCGGGCGGCTTCGCACTTTACAGGCAAACTCTGACTTTTATTGCTTAAATTACAACTCCTTCGTCAGATGCAAGTTAAAACCCGAAACGCCGAGTGAATTCTTACGCGACGGCAGTTCTTCTTTGTCTTCCTGGGCAAGATTAGCAGGTCGGATTTTGGCAGATTTTGACATCGAGTCCCTCTCATTCAGAGCCATCGGCCGAGGGGCCGGCGATGCGAGCAAATGCGCGCGGTGGTGGCGAGCGGCCACGCGCGTTGGCTCGCGCGCAGCCGGCTCTGGGGAATTAATCGTGATTGTGTTGCTCGAGGATGCGCGCCGAGGTCTTGAAATGACCAATCGCGGCGCCGGCGCGCAACTCCATCGCGACGAAGACCGCTTCGGCGATTTCCTCGTCGGTCGCCCCGGATGCCTTGGCGTTACGCGTATGTACGCCGATACAGGCGTCGCACTGAGTCACATGGGTGACCGCGACCGCGATCAATTCTTTCATCTTGGTCGTCAACTTGCCGGGTTGGTAGACCGCTTGCTCGAAGTCCAGGAATTTCTGAAACAACTCGGGCTGCAGTTCGCGCAATTTGCGGACGCTCTTTTCATTCACCCAATCATGAGAATCAGCCATATGCTCCCCTGGTTTTCTTATTCTTGATTCAGCGCCACGCGAGGCAAGAAGAATTCGCGGCTATCGTAATGCGGACCAGCGTGCGAAATCGAAGGTCGCGGGCAACTCCACGAACATCACGCGCGCGGGTCCGTCTATCACGCGCGTGGTATGGCCTTTGCCCGTCAAATCATCGGCAATGAACGCCTGCCCAGCCTCGCATCGCCGCTTCTGATTATCGCTGGTGCCGACTTCCACCGCGCCAGACAGCACCACCACGATCTGGCGCGCCGGGGCGTGATGCCAACTCTGGTCGAGTCCCGCGGGCAATTCGACAAAGCGCACACTGGGCGAGGGGTTTTCGTTGGACTGCAGCAGCGTATGGCCGAAGGAATCCCGGCGCGGGTTGACAATCGGGATTTCGATTTCCTGAAAGCGCGATTCACCTTCGGCGGTGGCGTGAAAACGGGTAATGTTCATGGCAATCTCCCTCTGGGCGCGTCAGTTGTCAGCGCGCGGGGCGCACCTTTAAATCGCGCGATAGTTCGCGAACGAAACGGTCGACGAACGCGCGTTCGGATCAGTAATCACATTGACCACCGCCGGTTTGCCGGAAGCGGCGGCGCGTTCGAGCGCCGGCCGGATCGCTTCGGGCCGCTCGACGTATTCGCCGTAACCGCCGAACACCTCGGCCATTTTGTCATAGCGGCTATAGCCGAGGTCGCGGCCAGCATTCATACCGCCGATTCCCGCCCATCCGCCATTATTGCTGATCACGGTCAACACCGGGATGTTGTGGCGCACCATCGTGTCGATCTCCATTCCGTTCATGCCGAAGGAGCCGTCGCCACTGAGCACGATCACCTGCTGTCCGGGCTTAGCTACCTTCGCCCCCATCCCGAACGGCACCGCGACACCCATGCAACCATTGGGGCCCGCGTTGACCGAATGACCGGGCGCGTAAAGCGGGATCGACTGCCGCGCGAAGTTAAGGATTTCATGGCCGTCCACCACGATAATGGCTTCGCGGTCCATGAAGTCGCGAACTTCTTTACATAGGCGCAGTGGATGAATCGGAACGGCGTCGGAATTGAGCAACGCCTGCGATTTTTCCAGCGCCCGCTTGTCATAGCCGCGCAGGGTCTCAGGCCACTCGAGTTGCTTATGATCATGAAAACCGTCGCGGGCTTCGTCGATAAGCTGTCCCAACACCATTTTGGCGTCGCCGACGATGCCGATCTCGACCGGCCGGTTGCGGCCGATTTCCTCGTCGCAGATATCGACCTGGATGAACTTCACATCTTCCGCCCATCGCGGCGGCATTCCAAAGCCGACGATAAAATTGAGGCGGGTGCCAATGATCAAGACGACATCGGCTTCCTTCCACGCCTGATTGCGCGCGCCCAGGAAGCTCAGCGGATGGTCTTCGGGGATCACGCCACGGCCTTGCGGCGTGGTGTAGAAGGGGATGCCGGTAAGCTCGACGAATTCCTTCAACTCGCGCATCGCGCCCGACCAGAAGATGCCGGTGCCGGTCAAAATCAGCGGCCGTTTGGCCTGTTTTAATAGAGCGATCGCGCGCTTGACCATCGCGGGGTCGCCCGAGATGCGCGGAGCGGCGTGCCCCTGCTTGAAAAACAGCACCTCGCTTTCCTCCACCCGGCGATACAGCACGTCGCCCGGCAAATCGACGTAAACCGGACCGGGCTGGCCGCTGGTGGCGACGCGAAAGGCCTTATTGATGATTTCCGGGATGCGGCGGGTGTCAACCACACGCTCCGCCAGCTTCGTGATCGGCTTGAACATGCCGACCTGATCCATTTCCTGAAACGCGCCCATCCCGGCTTGGGCCACCGCGCTCGCGCCGCCCAGGGCCACGACCGGCACCGCGTCGAGAAAGGCATTGCCGACCCCGGTGATCAGATTGGTGGCGCCCGGGCCGGAAGCGGCGAAACATACGCCGGGCTTGCCGATCACGCGGCTATACGCATGCGCCGCCATGGCGGCCGCCTGCTCGTGACGCACGTCCACCGAACGGAAGCGCTCGATACAGCGGGCGGCCACGTCCACCATCGGACCGCCGGTAAGATAAAAGACGGTATCCACCCCTTCGTCTTGCAGCGCGCGTGCCACCAGGTCATTCCCGCTGAGCTTGGCCATGGTTGGATCCTCCTCGC
>JBOHWL010000122.1:0-4538 GCA_050736615.1 Binataceae bacterium (SeqCode)
AGTTTATGATGTGCGAAAACGCGGTGAAGGCCGATCCGCGCTGGCGCGCCGCACTCGCGCGCCGGGGCATCACGGAGTGCGACAAGGCCATTGTGGACCCCTGGTCGGCGGGCGCTTACGGTGATGAACGTTTTCCCGGCCGGCGTTTGGCCCAAGGCCTTACCTGGATCCGCGGCAGCGACGCCGATGTCGGTTACGGTCGTCCGGTCGAGGGACTGGTCACCTTTGTGGACCTCGAGAGGATGGAGGTGGTCGAGGTAATCGACGATGTCGCGGTGCCGCTGCCGCCCTTGACCGGCTTTTATACCCCCGAAACGCTTGGACCGGCGCGCCAGGATTTGAAGCCTCTGGAAATCTCCCAGCCCGAGGGGCCAAGCTTCACCGTCGATGGTTACGCGGTGCGCTGGCAAAAGTGGCGATTCCGGGTCGGCTTCAGCTCCAGAGAGGGTCTCGTCCTGCATCAGATCAGCTACGAGGATCAGGGCCGTGTGCGGCCGATTTTGTATCGGGCGTCGCTTTCCGAGATGGTGGTGCCGTATGGCGATCCGACGCTAACGCATCGCAGGAAGAATGCGTTTGACGTGGGTGAATACGGCATCGGCCGCATGGCCAACAGTCTCAAACTCGGCTGCGATTGCCTCGGCACGATTCACTACTTCGACGCGCATATGGCCACGATGGCGGGCGAGGTGGAAACCATCGAGAACGCCGTCTGTATGCACGAAGAGGATTACGGCACCTTGTGGAAGCATACGGACTGGCGCACCAATCATTGCGAGGTGCGGCGCTCGCGACGCCTGGTGATCTCCTTTTTCGCCACGGTGGGAAACTACGACTACGGTTTTTTCTGGTATTTGTATCAAACCGGCGAGATTCAGCTCGAAGTGAAAATGACCGGATGCTTGTCGGTCGGGGCTCGTCCGCCGGGCGCGCATCCGACTCACGGCGTAATGGTCGCGCCCCAGCTTTACGCCCCGATTCATCAACACTACTTCAATTTTCGACTCGACCTCGATGTCGATGGAGTGGGCAATTCGATTTACGAAGTCGATACCGTCGCTGACCCGCCGGGGCCGGACAATCCGTACAATGGTTCATACCGGCCGCAATCGACACTGATCAGGGGCGAGGCGAACACGGGCCGCGATGCGAATCCCGCCACCGGGCGCGCCTGGCTGGTGGTGAATCCTTCAATCCGTAATGCGCTCGGCGAACCGACCGGCTACAAAATCATGCCAGGAGCCGACGTGGCCCTACCGATGGCGCGCGAAGGCGCGAGTCTGCTCAAACGCGCGGGCTTCATCCGGCACAATCTGTGGGCCACGGTTTATGATCCCGCCCATCGCTACGCCGCCGGCGATTATATCAATCAAAACCCCGCTCCCGACGGGGTGGATCAATGGATCAAGCGCGATCGTTCGCTGGAAAATACCGATATCGTGGTTTGGTACAGCTTCGGCGCGCTGCATTTGCCACGGCCGGAAGACTGGCCGGTGATGCCGGTCACCTATTGCGGCTTTATGCTGAAACCGACTGGCTTCTTCGAGCAAAATCCCGCGATGGATGTCGCTCCACCTGAGCCCCGCCATCAATGCAGCGAATAGCCACGAGGGCTTGAATACGTAGTAAAAACGGCAATGGGAAAGCGATTACGGCAGGTTAACCGGGCGGAGGCGTCGCCCGAAGTTCAGAAGATCTACCGGGAGTTCTTCGGCGAACGCGATCCGGTGGCCGAGCCCGGCACCGCCACTGGCACGCCGGGGGATTATTGGACCACGTACGCTCTTGTGCCTGATATCCTTAAACAATCGCGCGACAGCCTGTTGGCGATGCTACAGCCGGGGCGCGCACTTGAACCGCGCTATCGCGAGCTGGCCATCCTGCGCACCGGCATAGTGGGCGACTCCAGGTTCGAATACTCCCAGCATCTCAAGGTGGCGCGGATGGTCGGCATCGCCGAGGAAAAACTCGAAGCGATCAAAGGCTGGCAGACCAGCGACAAATTTGACGTGGCCGAACGCGCGGTGATGGCCGCGGCTGACGAATTAGTCGGCCGCAATCTGATCGAGGATGAGACTTTCGCGGAGTTGAAGCGCCATTTCAGCGACGAACGGATCATGGAGCTGGTCTACGTCATCGCGTTGTGGCGTATGCATGGCATGATCGTGCGCGCCCTGCATCTCGAATATGACAACGACACCACCGCGCGCATGAAAGAGGTGCCGGCCCCTACCCCAAAGGAGTAGGGAATCACTGGGTGTGCGCTTTTCTGTCGTTCTGAGAGTGTGTGAAGGTTTTGTTTTTCGGTCATTCCGAGCCCAGCGAGGAATCCCGGATCTTCTTGCTTTTCCTGTGTTTTTTCGGGATTCTTCACTTCGCAGACTCCGTTCAGAATGACAAAAATTTACAGACTCTGAGCCGCCCGAGCAGCGCGAGGGCGTGTCGGGCTAGCGGAGCCGTAGGCGGAGCGAGCACATCAGGCGGAGCGAAGCGGAGCCGAGCGAACGAGTCGGCGAGTCGCGTCCCGGACAACGAGTCCGCGAGGTGCGTTCAAAAATAAGTGAAGAATCCCGACAAAAGACCGGAGAAGACAAAAACATCGAGATTCTTCGCCTATGGCTCAGAATGACAGAATCACTCCTTCCGCAGAGGTTCCTTAGCGCGCCTTGGGCAGGCCCAGCACGCGTTCCGCGATGATGTTGCGCTGAATCTCCGAGGTTCCGCCTTCGATGGTATTGGCGCGCGAACGCAGAAAATGATGCTGCCAGCGTCCGTTTTGCACCGCGTGCGATGAGCCGCGCATAAGTTGGCTCGCGGGTCCCTCGAGCACCATCACGAACTCCTGCATCCGCTGATTCAACTCCGACCAGGCCAGCTTCGAAATGGAGCCTTCCGGGCCTGGGTTCCCACCGTTCAAAATTTTTGAGAAAGTGCGGTAGGCGGTGAAGCGCATCATCTCGAGTTCGACGTGAAACTGCGCGAGTTGCTGGCGGATTAGCGGGTCGGCCGTTGCCGCTTTGCCGTTGCGAGCGGTCGCACGCGCCAGGTCCACGATTTCGTCGAACACGATTCGATAGCGCATCACGCTGGCGAGCGCCGCCGTGCCGCGTTCATTCATCAGCGTGGTGGTGGCCACGCGCCACCCCTCGTTGAGCCCGCCGAGCAGGTTTTCACGCGGCACGTGAACGTCGTCGAAGAACAATTCGTTGAAGTCCGCCTCGCCCGTCATCTGCCGCAACGGCTTTACCGTCACGCCGGGACTATGCATATCGACCAGCAGATAGCTCAGGCCGCGATGCTTGGGCGCGTCGGGATCGGTGCGCACCAGCAGCATGCACCAGTCCGCGATATGGCCAAGAGTGGTCCAGACCTTCTGGCCATTGACGATGAACTCGTCGCCCTTGAGTTCGGCGCGGGTGCGCGCCGAGGCGACATCGGAACCCGAGTTGGGCTCCGAAAACCCCTGACACCAGATTTCGTCGCAGCGCAGGATTTTCGTTAGAAAGCGCTTTTTCTGTTGATCCGTGCCATGTGTGATAATGGTTGGCCCAGCCATCGTGACGCCCAGCACATTGAGTGCGCCGGGCGCGCGCACGCGAGCGACTTCCTCATTGAAGATCGCCATCTCAATTTGGCTTGAACCCTGACCGCCATATTCCCGTGGCCACGCCATACCCAGAAAGCCGCCCTCATAGAGCTTGAGCTGCCATTGCCTGAGGAATTCGGTCATTGAACCGGCGGGCGGACGAAATCCCGCCTTGCCCCATCCGGGCGGCAGATTATCGTGCAGAAAACTTCGCACCTTTGCGCGAAACTGTTCCTCTTCCGGGGTGAAGCTCAGGTCCATCGAGTTCGTCCGTGGGGGTCGTCCGCCGGTTACCCGGCAACGCTTTCCTAGTTGAGTTCATCCAGCATTCGAATGATTTCGGCGCGGGTCCATTCGGCGGCAAAGCGATGACGATTCGCCATCCGTTGCAGATAGTCGTGGACGGGACCGTTGGAGGGCGCGAGGGCCAGCGCTTCTTCGACCTTGCGCGCCACCCATTGCTCGCCCTTGATTAGAAGTTCCAGGCGTTCGCGCAACGAGCTCAGGGCGGCGATTTTGGCGGCGAACGGACCAACCTTGTTGGACGGGCTGCCGCCATTCTCGGCGATCAATTGCTCCAACTGATCCGCGGTTGCACGCTCGTCCTCTTTGCCGGTCACCAGCAGTTTGTGCAAATCCTCATGCGCGACCTGACCCGCCAGCGCGTCACAGACCACGACTCCGGCGCGCTCGGATTCAAGCAGGAGGTTCAAAATTTGCTCAAGTGCCGGCTCCACGGCGCGAATCTAGCCTTGCCGATGCCGATACGCAACCGCGCTTCTGTGGAACGGATATATTGAAGGATGTCTGTAGGTTGTGAACGGACGGAACCAACCGGCGCTGAGGTCAGGCAGAGATGGTTGAAGGAGTTCTCGCCTACGATTCCGTGATAGCAACGCCGGTCATTTGGAGCGGGTGATCGGTTTCGAACCGACGACCTCGTGCTTGGCAA
>JBOHWL010000123.1:0-93807 GCA_050736615.1 Binataceae bacterium (SeqCode)
GCTTGGGCCCGCCGCCTGACTCGATTCCGAAAGCGTTGGCAACGTCCGCGCCCGCGTCGCCCGCTTATTCATGGCGCGGCGGCCGAAGTCCTACTCGCGTAAGGCGGGCAGGACTTCAGTCGTGAAACGTTTAAGCGAGCGCATTGCCCGCTTCGGATCGAGTCCTGGCTGCTGCATGCCGAGTACCAGCTCCGTCATGGGCGTTTGCTCGATGAGCTGCTTGAGTTGCTCTAGCACGCGCGCGGGCGGACCGATGATCGAGCTTTTTCGTAACGCGTTGGCGTCGGGGCGATAACGACCGACGGTTTCGATGCCGCCTTCGGCCAGCCATTTTGCGTAAAGCTCCATCTGGTACATCAAACCCGGCGCAATCTCCTCCCAAGCCTGGTCCTCGCTGTCGGCGACATAGACCTGACGCGTATTCGCCACGCTGAAGCTGGCGGGGTTCTTGCCCAATTCGCGCAACGCCTCGTGATACTTCCTGATTTCGCCGGCACCCAGATTACAGGCAAAACCGAGGTCAAGTCTGGCGCTGCGCCGTATCGATTCGGGTGCCATCCCGCCCCAGAGCAACTCCGGATATGGCTGGCTCACGGGTTTTGGCAGCACCCGCGCATTTTCGAAATTGAAATAGCGGCCTCTGAAGCTGAAGCGCGCGCCGGTCCATGCGCGCTTGATAATATCGATGGTTTCCAGTGTACGCCCAACTCTTTCCTTGCGCGGAATTTGGAAAATGTCAAATTCTTCCAGCCGATAACCGACGCCGATTCCCAGCCGCAGCCGGCCATTCGAAATAACGTCAATCAACGCGGCGTCTTCCGCCAGGCGCAGCGGATGATAAAACGGCGCCAGCATCACGAAGCTGCCAAGCTTCACGCGCGTGGTGCGCGCGGCCATCGCCGCCAGCATCGGCATCACGGCCGACAAATAACCGTCGTCAACGAAGTGATGCTCAGTGACCCAGATGCTATCGAAGCCGGCGCGGTCCAGATACTCGATTTGCTCGAACATCGCGGCATAAAAATCCGCGCTGCTGAGCGTCGCCATTTCGGGTGGATTGCGGAAAGCCAATAAATAGCCAAATTTGATCATGGTATGAGTTCCTTTCCAATGCTCCGCTGGTCAGCGCCGGTGCAAGTCTTCCTCATCCGAACCGTATGCCGTATATCGACCGGCCGCGCCACTATATCGAATGAACACCCGCGCTTGACAAAGCGCAAAGCAACAAGCTTGAAGTGAGTGGGGCAAAGCCGCACGACGGCTGCGGGGCGTTGCGGTCAATTATAAACCCACGGCGGTTGGTTTGGGACGCGAATTCAAGGCGGTCTTCTTCGATCTCGACGGCACCCTGGTCGATATTCATGGCCCGCTCTATATCGCGGCGCGCAATGCCTTGGGCCAGTTGGGGCTGGCGCCGTTGACGCGCGAGCGTTATCACGACGCGCTCGCCCACGACGACGTTTGGCTGGGCGTGCCCGAACATCAGCGCCCCGAATATATGCAGCTTGCCTTTGCCTACCTGGTGGCGGAACTCGACCGCACCGAACGTCTCGAAATACTGCCGCACGTGCATGAAACGCTGGCGGAACTGAGACGGCGCGGCTATGCACTGGCGGTGATTACCAGCCGCCCGGGCGAATCGCGCCGTCTGGTGGAGAAGCTCGCGATGGTCGGCTTGTCTTCCTACTTCGATCAGGTTATCACGCAAAGCTCCGCCTCATTGCGCGCGCTGGACAAAAGCGAGAGTCTGCGACACGCGGCGGCGCGCGCCGCGATTCTGCCGCGCGCGTGTATGTACGTTGGCGACGAGCCCCGCGACGTGATGGCGGCGCTCAACGCCGGTTATGGTGCCGCGGTCGGCGTCGCCACCGGTCCGGCTACCTACGAGTACTTGCGCAACCATCCGCAGTTCCGGCCCGACCACGTGATGCATTCAATTAGTGAGCTGGTCGGTTTGCTCGACTGGCTAAAACGCCATGACGCGGAGTAACCGCTTTAGGAAGATCGAAATCGGAGGGAAGCATGGCGCAGCCGCTTCCACAAGCGCTCGATGATCTTTGCGTGATTGAACTGCCGTGCTACGACTCGATGCCGTTTTTCGCGGCCTCGATGGCGGCGCGGGCGCTCGGCGCGATGGGGGCCGAGGTAATCAAGCTCGAGCCTCCCGGCCGCGGCGCCGCCGAACGCCGCTGGGGGCCGTATCCGGGCGAGCGTCGCCATCAAGAAACGACCGGCTTGCATCTCTATTTGAATGCGAACAAGCAAAGCGTCACGCTTGACCTCGCGGTGGCAAGCGACCGCGAGTTGTTGATGCGGTTGCTCGCAGGCGCCGACCTGCTTTTCAATCCCAATTTGCCGATTATCAACGAACGCCTGGGCCTGAGCTGGCGGGAACTGATGGCGCGGTTCCCACGGCTTATCGCGGTTTCCACCACTTTTTTTGGCGCCGATTCCAATTATCGCGGCGGCGATCTGATCGCCTCCCATATGAGTGTGGTGGGCTACGGCACACCGATGCAGCAGGTGACCGACCCGGCGACTCAGCCTCCGCTGCGGCTCGGCGGCCGCCAATCGGACTATGTTACCGGCTACACCGCCGCCGCGGCCGCACTTTGCGCGCTGCGCGCGCGCGAGCGCAACCATGGGCAGGGAATGCACGTTGATGTCAGCCAATGGCTGGCGATGGCGCAGATGTGTCGTCCCGAACTCAGCGTTTATACACATGAGGCGCCGGACGCGCCCTATCGCAAGCGCCTGCTGATTCGCGGCAAAAGCAGCATTCAGTACATGTTTCCGTGCAAGGACGGCTGGGTCAGTTGCGGCCTGGCCAGCAATAATCATTGGCGCGCGCTCAAGACCATGATGGGCAATCCGGAATGGGCCGAAAGCGAGATGTTCGGCAGTTTCGACAGCCGTCTGGCCCATAGCGACGCGCTCGAAGCGGTAATAATCGAATGGCTGTCCAGCCGCACGCGCGCGCAATTGTTTGAACTCGCGCAGGCCTCTCATGTACCCGCCTTTCCCGTGAATTCGCCGGCTGAAGTTGCCCACAATCCGCAGTATGCGGCGCGCAATTACTTCATCGATTGTGACCATCCAGTCGCGGGCAAGGTGCGGATGCCCGGCGCGCCGATGATCTTCAGCCGTACGCCGTGGCGGATGCGCACACGTGCGCCCTTGCTGGGCGAAGACAACCTGCGGATTCTCGGGGATCGGTTGGGTCTTGATCGCAAAAAAATCGAGGAGATTGGCGCTCGTAGCGCGACCCTGCTCGACGGTTTCGTTCTGAGCAACGCGGCGACGGTGCGTGGCGACATTTTGGAACAACCCGCGACGCCATCCGCGTCCCGGTTGCCCTTCGAGGGTATTCGCGTGGCGGACTTCGGTTGGATTTACGCGCTGCCCTACGCGACCGCGTGGCTCGCCGCACTCGGCGCAGACGTGGTCAGGATTGAAACGGCGCGCCGTCCCGACCTCGTGCGTTATCTGAGCGGGACCGACGGCAAAACCGCAGTCAATCGCAGTGGCATTTTCAACGGTATCAATTTTTCCAAACGCAGCGTCACGCTTGACTTGACGCATCCCGAAGGCCAACGCGTCGCGCGCCGCCTGGTCGGTGTCAGCGATCTCGTCACGGAAAATTTCACCTGCGCCACGATGCGCAGGTTCAAGCTTGATTACGATAACCTGCGCACCCTCAAACCCGATCTGATCATGCTGTCCGGAACCTCCCTGGGGCAGACTGGACCGTTGGCAAACACGGTTGGATGGGGGCCGACCAACCAGGCGTTCGCCGGCACTTCTCATCTCACGGGTTATGGGGATGGAACGCCTTCCGCGGGCGGCGGGACCTGGCCGGATTTCGCCGTCGGCATCGGGATGCTTTTTGCGCTACTGGCCGCCCTGCACCATCGCGAGCGCACCGGCGAGGGTCAGTATATCGACGTTTCGATGTGCGAGGTGGTTACCTCGATGATGCCCGAAGCGATGTTGGAGTACTTCATGAACGGCCGCGAGCTTGGCGCAATTGGCAACCGTGATCCCGAGATGGCGCCGCATGGCGTGTTCCGGGTGCGCGGCGATGATCGCTGGATCGCGCTCGCCATTGCCAGCGACGCTGAATTTGCCGCGTTATGCGAGGTGCTGGACATACCGCGCCTGCCGCATGATCCGCGATATCTGACGGTCGAGTCGCGTTTGCGCAATGTCGCGAGCCTTGATCGCGAGATTGAAAACACGACCGTGCGGTTTGATCGCGACGAATTAGCCGGCCGGCTTCGCACGCGCGGTCTTGCCGCCGGGCCCGTCTACAGTGCCATTGACTTGATGCATGATCCAGCGTTTGGCGCCGCTGGCATGATGGTCAAGCTCAAGCATAAAGAATGCGGCGAGCGGCTCACGCCGGGGCTGCCGGTGCGCTTTTCCGCGCTCACGCCGGATTATCGCCCGGCGCCACTTTTGGGCGAACATACGGAGGAGGTGCTGAGTAAGCTGCTCGGCTATTCAACCGAGGAAATCGCGGAATTGCGCGCCGCCAAAATTCTGGTTTGACGCAAGCACCAACGTTGGGAGCGTACGTGGCATCATCGCGCGCATGGTTGCGATCGCGAAAAGGCCGAAGTTGTTTCCCAGGACAACACCGTAAGTACCTTTATTCCGGCCTGCGGATTTCGAACGCGCGCCCGGGGGCGCGAATTATCCGCTCAGATAATCCAGGCGTGGTGGCGCCGAGGCGAATTCAAGCCGCAGTATTTCGTAGCTGTTCAAATCGTCGACGGTGCGGAAGCAACCGCGATGCTGGTAGCCAAACAGCGGCATCCCCGCCGCCACCATCGGCGCGAACAAATCACTCATCAGGCTTAATGGCAATTTCTTTGGCGCCAACTCCAGCACCGCCGGTTCACACACCATCACGCCGCAATACATCAGCGGCTTGAGTTCACCGGATGCCAACGAGACCGGATAGTCGTCGAACTCGCCGCGCCCGCGGCTCCTGAGCAAGCGCATCCGGCGGATGCGGCTGTCGGCGTCGATCTCGATGCGGCTGTAGGAATCCGCGTCGGTATCAAACAGGGCCAGTGTCGCCAGGGACGCACGGGCGCGATGGAACGCGATCATCGCGGGCAGGTCAAGGCCGATGATGGTGTCGCAATTGAGCAACACGAACGGCTCCTTGCCGAAATAGTCGCGCAGAACGAGCAAAGGACCGCCGGTTCCCAGCAAAACCGTTTCAGGCGAGTAGGTGATACTAAGGCCCATCGCGTCACCGCGCCCGAGCGCTTGTTCGATCAGGGCCGCCAAATGATGAACATTGATCGCGACGTCGGTAATCCCGGCTCGCTTGAGCATCAGCAGCGGATAATGAATCAAGGGGCGGCCGCCGATCTCGAGCAGCGGCTTGGGAATTGTTTCCGTTAGTGGACGCAACCGCTCGCCGTATCCCGCCGACAATACCAGCGCCTTCATGTCAACCAGCCATCGCAACGGCAGCTATCGACGTCATATTGCGGCTACGATTATACGAGCGGCCTCGTCCGGTAGCCATCACGCTTGCCGCGTGGAACCGCTGGCGCTTGGGGACCGGGACTTACCGGGGCTATCATTTGCGTAGCGGGGCCGTTTAAGGCGGGCGCGTCAGTTGTGATGCGAGGAGGCGCGATGGGCCAGACTCATGCAGTGGTGATCGGCGGCAGTTTCTCGGGGCTGGCGGCGGGCCGCGTGCTGAGCGAGTTTTTCGATAAGGTCACGGTGCTCGACCGCGACGTGTTTCCCAGCGGCGCGCAGGACCGCGCCGGCGTGCCACAGGCGCGTCACGTGCATGGGCTGTTGACGCGCGGACTGCAAGAATACGAACGCCTGTTTCCCGGCCTTGAACGCAGTGCGCTCGATAAGGGCGCGACCTTCCACGATCATACCTGGGACTTCGTGGTGCTGCGGCCGCAGGGATGGCAGGCGCGCTATCGCTCGGACTTGCGCTTTTTGAGTGCGAGCCGCGAGCTTATAGAATCGTGCGTGCGGGATCTGTTCCGGCTTAACCCGAAAGTCGAATTGCGCGAGCGAATCACCGCGACCGGCCTCAAAATTTCACGGGACGGACCGCGTTGTACCGGCGTGGTCGTGCCGTCAGGCGGCGGCAGAGAGGTTATCGAGGCTGATCTGGTCGTCGATGCCAGCGGCGCGGTGTCGCGCGCGCCCGCCTGGTTGCAAGCGGCCGGACTCACGCCGCCCGAGGAAACCGTGGTCGATCCCTTGGCCGGCTATTCCTCGCGATGGTTTCAGGGACCGCCGCGGGACCAATGGCCGTCGCAATGGTGGTGGTGGGCGGGAGCCTATATTCGGCGGCGTCCCGATGACGTGATCGAGGCAAATTTTCAACTCAAGGAACATGACCGCTGGCATCTGACGCTCTCGGGCTTCAATCGCCGCTATCCGCCCACCCATGAGCACGAGTTCATGGCGATGCTGCCGCGACTGCGTTCGCCGATAATCGCCGAGATGGTGCGGCTGATGGAACCGATTTCGCCGGTCTACGCCAACCGCGCGATTCGCAACCGCTGGCGCCGTTACGAGCGCTGGCGCGAACGACTCGACGGCTTTATCGCGATTGGCGACGCGTATTGCGCCTACAATCCGGTCTATGCGCAGGGCATGACCGCGGCGGTGATTTCAGCTTTGGCCTTGCGTGAATGCGTAATCAGATATATGCCCGCTGACCCACGGCTGCCACGGGATTTCTTTGCCGCACAGGCCCGGGTGCAGCGCGACCCGTGGCTGTTTTCGGCCGGCGTGGACCTGCGCTTTCCCTTCACCGTCGGGCAACATCCGCTGTCGCTGCGGCTGTTCAACCTTTACCTCGATGGTGTGGGCGGCGCGATCGGCGACCCGACGGTACGCCAACGTCTGGGCGAAGTGGCCCAATTGGTACGTCCGCTAGCGGCTCTGTTCGAACCGCCGATCGTCGGCAAAGCGGGTCTGGCCCTATTCAAACGCACCATCAACGCGGCGGCAGCCGCGATACGCCCGCCGCACCCCCTTACGATTTCGCCGATGCCTCCGCTGGCAATGAGCGAGACGCCTGACGCGGCCTCGGCCGCCGCCTGAGGCATTACGCGGCAATAGCCGACGCGCTAATCACCGACTGCCGCGCGCAGGATTGGAAAACCGCCAAGGTGCGTCAATGCGCGGCGCGCCTGCGCGATCGCGTAAGGAACATAGACTGAATAACCCGGCTTGCCCTCACGCTCCAGATAAATGAAACGGCCGATCACCTTGAGCGCATGTTGCAGCACGCATAACCAGTAACTTTCGAAGAAATCGTTTGCTGCGAGACCGGCCTCGCCGCGCCGCATCATCGCCGCGTAATAATACTCGACCACGCGCTGTTCGATACGTGGCGTGATAATCCGCGAGGTATCGCGGGTGGTGAGCAACACGGCGAGGTCCTGCGCCGCCGGCGCCATCAACGCGTCCTGAAAATCAATGATGCGCAGACGCGGCGCGGCCTGATTATCCGCGTCCGTCCGATACTGCAGGAACAGATTGTGGCCATGAAAATCGCGATGCGAAAAGACTCGCGGATAAGCTCCTAATCGCGCCGCTAATCCATCGAGTTCTGGCACCAGCGCTGCGCGGCGCGCGTGAGTGCCGATGGTGCCAATGCCATATTCGACGAATTGCTCCAGTTCCCATCGAAACAGCCGCGCGTCGTAAGCGAGTTGCGAGGCCATGCAATCCGAATCGAGTCGGCGCGTGCCGTCCAGGTGCAGCTTCAGGAGCTGGTCGGCGGCGAGCCGATAAAGGTCGGCGGCGTCGCCATGGGCGGCAGCTTCGAACAGCGGCAAACTGCCGACATCCTCCACCAACAACATGCGTTCGTTCGGATCCGCGTGGTACAGCTCGGGCACCGGCGCGCCGATCGCGCTCAGGAAGCGATGCAAATTCAGCCACGGCGTTTCAACTAAAGGTTCGGGTATCAGATTCAAGGCGCGGGCATAGAGCGGCAGATCGTCGGGGCCGAGATCGATTGCGATCGCGGACGAAGGGGTGTCGGAATTAACGCGGTCAAGTGTTACGCGCCAGAAACGCCGCGTCGACGCATCGCCCTTGAGCGGGTCGATGTGAGCGACGCGCGCGCCCAGCCATCGCGTCCTAACCGTGTCGGCAACCCACTCCCGAATCGGCGCTTCCACTTCGGTTGGCATCCGCCCGATTCTAGCCGATGCTTGCATTCCGCGCCGCCTGCCGTCGCGGTTAGAAGCGGTTTGCACCCGGAATAAACGGAGCGAGCACACCAAGCGGAGCCGCGTGAACGAGTCCGCGAGTCGCGTTCAAGACAACGAGTCTGCAAGGTGCGTTTCAGGAAGTGAAGAATCCCGGTGAAAAACCAGGAAAGGCAAAAAGATCCGGGATTCCTCGCTGAGCTCGGAATGACGGAATATAGCTCCTACAGAGGTTTCTTATTGGACGGTGTCCTCCAATTCGTCGGTGGCGACGAGCTCCTGATAGAGGCGTTCGATTTCGCGGCCGAGCTTTTCATAACGCGCGATTAGTTCGTTGGCGTCTTGGCGCGCGAGATAAAAATTGGGGTCGTTCATCTCGGCCGCAAGCGTGGCGCGCTCGGCTTCTTTCGCTTCGATTTGCGCTTCGACCTGCGCACGCTCACGCTCGGCCCGGCCGCGGCGACGCTCGGCCTCGCGGCGCGCTTCGACGGTCGCGCCGGCCGGCCCTTGGTTGCGTTCGCGGGTGCGCGACGGCGCCGTACCGTTGCGCTGGGCATGATCGCCGCCAGCCGCCGCCATCGGCGGACGCGCGGCCGGTTTTGTGGGCTCTGCCGCCGCCTCTTGTTCTTTCTTGGCCAGGTAATCGTCGTAATTGCCAAGGTAGCGAAGCGCGTGGCCATGCCCCACTTCGATCACCTGTGTCACCAATTGATTCAGGATGTAGCGATCGTGGCTGACGATCACGGCCGTTCCGGGAAAACGGCGCAGCGCTTCGAGCAGCGTTTCCTTGGCGACGATATCGAGATTATTGGTGGGCTCGTCGAGCAGCAGGCAGTTGTTGCGATGGGCCAGGACTTTGGCCAGCGCCAGGCGCGCGCGCTCACCGCCGGAAAGCACGCCCGCGCGCTTTTTCACGTCATCACCCGAAAACAGCATTGCGCCCAGCAGATTGCGGATTTCAGTCGTGGTCATCCCTTGGGCCGCTTGGCTCAACTCCTCCAGTACGGTGTCTGCGTAATTCAGGGTCTCGGCGAGATTTTGCGCGAAATATCCGATCTCGACGCGTTCGCCGACCGTGCGCGTGCCGGCGGTCAGCGTATCGACCCCGGCCAGCATTCGCATCAGGGTTGATTTGCCGGCGCCGTTGGGTCCGACCAGGGCGACCCGCATGCCGCGCTCGATTTCCAGGTCGATGCCATCGTAAACCGTGAGTTCGCCGTAGCGCTTTACGCCGCCGCGCAGTTCGATCACGCGGCGCGCGCTCCTTGCACTTGAGGGAAATCCGATGGCGGGCGGCTTTTCAATGCCCGGCGGCGGTTCCAGCCGTTCGATTTTTTCAAGCTGCTTAATCCGGCTCTGCACCAGCTTGGCTTTGCTCGCCTGATAACGGAAGCGGCTGATGAAGGCCTCCATATGCCCGATTTCGACGCGCTGCTTTTCGTAAGCGGCGAGTTCCGCCGCAAACCGCACTTCGCGGGCTTCAAGGTAGGCGGAGTAGTTGCCGTGGTACTCAGTCAAGGCGCCGCGCGCGACTTCGACCGTGCGCCGAGTCACACGGTCGAGAAAATAGCGGTCGTGCGAAACCAGGATGATGCCGCCGCGATAGGTGGTTAAAAAATCCTCCAGCCAGTTGCGCGCCTCGATATCGAGATGGTTGGTGGGCTCGTCGAGCATCAGGAATTCGGGTGCTTGCAACAAGAGCTTGGCCAGCGCCACCCGCATCCGGATACCGCCGGAAAATTCGGCCACGTCACGGCCGAGATCGGCGTCGCTGAAACCGAGGCCGAACAGCACCGCGGTGGCGCGGCTTTCCGCGGTATAGAAATCGTGGCGTTCGAGCTCGCTCAGCACGTCGCCCAATTCAGTCAAAGCGTTGTCGTGATCAGGCCCCGCGTGACAATGCGCCAGGATCTTTTCGAGCTCGAGCCGCCGCTGATCGAGTTCGCGCATCTCGGCCAAAGCGGCGAGCGTCTCCTCGAGGGTGGAACGCCCGCCCATCTCGGGTGATTCCTGCGCTAGGTAGCCAACTGTGGTCCGCTGCGGCCGACTGATACGTCCTGCGTCGGGTTCGATCAAACCGGCGATGATCCGCAGCAGGGTCGATTTGCCCGCGCCATTGAGGCCGACCAGGCCGATACGGCCGTCTTCCGGCATCGACCAACTGACGCCGTCGAAGATCGCGCGGCCACCGTAAAATTTCGAAAGCTTGTCGAGCGTAAGCACGTGGTTTTAATCGCGCGCGACTGCAACGCGCGCGCATCGGTTCAAACATTCAATCGTAGCGGCTCTCCCTCGAAGGTGCCAGCAGGGTCAGACGTAAAGAAGCGAACGCCACCGCCGGTCGTTCAGTGTCGGAGTCGCATCAACCGGGACATCCGCATAGGATTCGAATGGATTGCCCGACGTGAGGGAGGGGATCCAATGGCGGCGATTCGCGACGGCGACCGGGTCCTGGTCATCGACCGCAAGTTGTTCAAGGACGACAATACGCGGCTCTTTATCGGCGTGGTCGAGGAGTACGACCAAGGCGCGATCCGCGCGCGCGGCGTACCGTTTCATATCAGTCCCTATGAAGTGTCGGGCGCCGAACGCCACGGTGAGGAGCGGGTGCGGCTCATCTCGATCCTGGCGGGCGACCTTATCTATGTGTTGCCGCGTGAGCTCGAAGTCAACAAGCTTCAACTGCGGCGTTCGCCGAAGTCGTTGATGCTGACCGATGGCGAGGGTATTTCACTGGATCTGAGCGAATGGCTGCTGCGCGCCTGACGACTGATGCTGGAGGATGTGTCCGGCCCGCACCAGCCAATTTCACCATCGGCACGTCGAGTCTCGGCGCTCAAAGTCCCGTCATAAAGTCGATGATCGCGCTGGTCGTGGCTGCGGGATTATCCAGCGGCACATGATGATAAGCGTGGGGAATTTCCTTCAAAACTGCCCCGGGAATCATCCGATGCAGTCGGGTGGCGGCGGCGCGGCTCAACAGCGCGCTACGTTCACCGCGCAGAATCAAGACCGGCAGACGCACCCGTTTTAACGGGGGTTTGCGCATCTCGCCAAACTTCGGCCGCCATATCCTTGTCTTCGGATCAAAACGAAAAGCCCATTTGCCGTTGGGCAATTGCTCGGCACCCTTGAGCGCCAGTTCCGCCAGCGCCACGTCAGTCAGATTATGGCCGGGCGGAGAAAGCCGAAAACGCCGCACCAGTTCTTCCGGACGCTCGAATTCCGGGCGCGGACCACCCTGCTTGCGCCGCTTCCATCGCCACATCAGCCGGGTCTTGAGCGGAGGGCGGCCATGAGGTGAATCGATGATCACCATCGCGCTTAATAGTTGCGGTTGCTCGACCGCGATTCGCTGGGCGATCTCACCGCTCATGGAATGGCCGATCAGCAGCACAGGCCGGCCGATGTGTTGGCGAATAAAGGCGCAAATGTCGTGCTTGTAGACCGGTGGTCCGTACTCGGGCGGGTCGGCCCATTCGCTGCGGCCGTGACCGCGATGGTCTAATGCCAGAACCTGCCCGAACGCGGTCAGCCGCGGCGCGACGTAGTCCCACCAATGCGCATGGGCGGATCCACCATGCAGCAGCAGGATGGTGCGCTTGTGAGCGTCGCCACCCCAATCCAGATAATGAAGCTTGAGGCCGTTGACCTGAGCGAATCTGCTGGCCGGCTCCGCTTGCGCAGTAGCCGCTTGCTCATGTTGCATGAAGTAAAATCGTATTTGAGCGGCTCGGTTGAGAAAAGCAACGACCTTCATTTTGCCGCAATACTGGCGGTGGCCCACCCGCGCATGGTAACAACCCCTTTCGGCGTGCCGTGTGGTTTTCGCCGACGACCGCCAAGGAGAAGTTGGAATGGGTTCAAGGCTTGCTGGTAAAAATGCGCTCATAACCGGTGGCGCCAGCGGTATCGGCCGCGCCACCGCGCTGCTGTTCGCGCAAGAGGGCGCCAACGTATGCGTCGCCGATCGTCAATTGTCAGCCGCCGAGGAGACGGCGGCCGAAGTACGCAAGCTCGGACGCCAGGCGCTCGCCGTCGAAGTCGATGTCAGCGATCCGGCTGGCGCTGACTCGATGGTGTCGCGCGCGCGTGAATTGGGCGGTCTCGATGTGGTGCTCGCGGCGGCCGGCGTTTCGTACGCCAATTACGGCACTGGCGCGCCCGCGCAATACAAGCTGCTGCATGAAAAAACCTTCCAGGAATACCGGCGCGTACTGGAAATCAATCTCGACGGTGTCTTTCTGACTTGCACCGCCGTCGCACGCGAGATGGTCAAAGCCGGACGCGGCGGCCGTATCATCGCGATCTCATCGGGCGCGGCCAAGCTGCCGATCAAAGGTTCCGGCGAGTATTGCGTGAGCAAGGCGGGCGTTTGGATGCTGATGAAGTGCATGGCCCTCGAATTGGGCAAGTTCGGCATCACCGCCAACGCTATCGGGCCCGGCGTAATCGACACGCCTATGACCAAGGAATTACAGCAAGGCAGCCGCATCGAGCGAATGGTCGGCCAAGTACCACTCGGCCGCCTCGGACAGCCGCGCGATGTGGCCAACACCGCGCTTTTTCTCGCCAGCGACGAAGGCGCTTACTTCACCGGCTCGATTCTCCATCCCGATGGCGGCATCGTTATGCAATGAGGTCGCGGGGCCGCAGGCAGCCGGTTGCGGCAATTTGTATCATCGTTTGGCCTATGCGGATCGGACTGTACAGTTAGGATTGCATGAATGCTGATGATCGGCGCGCAGGCGTTTGCCCGAAGCGCACATCATTGAGCGCCGCGAGCGCCCTCCTCTCCTGTTTGTTGCATGTCCAGAAAAGAGTTCGAGTTCGCCGATTGCTGCCGTGCCTGACGACGTTGGCGCTCGTGCTGGTCCTCGTGCTGGCGATGGGCGGACCGTCCGTCTACGCGCAGGATCAAAGCGGTCAATCGCAAGCAATGCCGGGGGGCAACGATCAGAACGGTGGCGGAAACGGCCCCGGTCAGATGCACATCCCTGAACCGGTTACCGCCTCGCTCACGGCGGCACCGCCCTACGGAATCGCCCCGCTCACGGTCGGTTTCTTCGTCATCGCCAATGATCCTGAGAACGTGGGCTTTTTGACTTACCAGTGGAATTTCGGCGACGGCACGGTCTCGTCGTTGCCGCCCGAACTGTACATTTTCCATGTCTACAAGCAGCCAGGAAATTACGTGATTTCGCTGGTGATGAAGACTATAGATGGCCGTTCGATCACATTATTTACGGACGTAATCGTGCGTCCAGCGTCGAACTGATCTCGCCGGGGTCCGAACGGCCGCGTCAGGTCCAGTAACGAGACTAGGCGCCGCATTGCGTCATTTCACACTGACACCTTCACCGCACTTTTAAATTCCGAGCCAAGCGGCGCTGCCATTCAGCCATCTTAGTCGCACACGGCCAGGAATGGCCGCGCGGCTCCGCTCAGGCGCTCTTCGTGCTGTAGCGCTCATGTGAAAACTGCACCACGGAATCAAAGCCTCTCCGTGCAATTGGCGTTCGACGCCGGCGGAGTCTCCGACGGTAATGCCGAAGATAGACCATTTATGACTGATATTAATTATATTTGGTTAGAATAGCTAAGTAGATCTAATTCTTCTTTATACTTTCCCTTTCAATATCTAACTTAGCATCGATTCCTTATTGTCATTGGTTATCGTTTTGATTAACTCTTACATTGTTTGCAGTTATGATAACCGTCGTGATTTGTTATTAAACGCTCTTGCGCATATACGCGCGAGACCAGCCGTCAGGGGGATTGGAGCATGAAACGTCGCTTCGTAACCGCAATCACTATTGCCGCGAGTTCGCTCATCGCCGCGCTTGGACTCGCAATCATAGTCTCGGCAACACCGGCGAACGCTCAAACCGCGTCGCTGCGCGAATCCTGTCCCGCGCAATGCGATAATCAGGCGGTCACTTGCGAGCAAACCGCCTCCAGTGATTTCGAGTGCTGCGTGCCGGGGATCGCGAATACCGATTTGGCTGGTGGCGGTTGCGATCAACGATACGCGCCTGCGCAACCTGACGTGACGCCGAGGGGCGGGAATGGCGACCCGGTCGCCGCATGTCTGGAGCAGATGCAGGGTGAAGTCAACCGCTGCAGTTTCGAGTATTTCACCTGCGAGGCGTCCTGTGGCCTGCAAGGCCTCGGTCAGGGAATGGGTCGAGTACCAGCTAGAAGAAGGTTAAAATAGGGCTCACACTGTCGTGACTGCAGGAAACGGCGGGGCCGAAAGGCCTCGCCGTTTTTGATCAGCACGAAGCCCGGAATTCAAAAGCAACGGTCATAAGCAAAGCTTGACAGGGACTGAGTGCGCGCAAATTTTATTAGCGATGCGACCGTTCAGACCACTTGCGATTGCCGCCGTCGCGCTTGCCCTGATCATTTGCGGATGCGCGAGTGACCAGAACCATCAAGATCAGCAAATCCTTAAACAGCAGCAATCGGAACTGGATCAAATGAAGAACCAGCTCGCGGCGATACGACAACAGGCAAGCCCCGCTTATAGCAGCGTACCGTCGGCCGGAGGCTGCGATCAGTCGGTGATGAAAGAGGCCACGCGCAAAGCCGGAGAGCATTTCGCGGCGAGCGATTACGGGCATGCGCTGGGCTATTACCAGGACGCCGCAACCGCGTGCCCGGGCAGTGCTCAGGCCCAACTGAACCTCGCGCGTACGTACGAGGCGATTGGCGATCGCCAGCACGCCTTGCAACATTACCGGCTGGCCGCTGATGCGTCCAAGGCAAACACGGCGGTGGTCAGCCAGGCAAACGAAGCGATCGCGCGCCTGAGCAAATAACGCGGTACTGGCAAATCCGAAGAACCGCCGTGCGCGCCACCTTGGCCCGTCGTAAGGTGGTCAAGCCAAAGATCGCTCGCTTTTTCATCTCGCCGTTGAATCCGGACTCAAAGCCGCATCTCCAATCGTGGCCGGGAGGCCTCCCAGACGGAGTCTGGCATCCTTCATCCCGGCGCAGGTCATAGCCTGCCGCCGATCCCTGGGAACTTTTTCGCCGCCGCCTTGTTAGATGGGATACGAGAGGCTTTGGCCGTCGAAGACTCTGAGCGTGGGGACAATTTCGGCGGAACTTCGTTCAGGTTTGCTGGCACGGAGCCGGACAGGGGGTATGGAAATAGATGAGTTCGAGGCTGTGCGCTATTTCTAGCGTTCCGGCTGACGAGGTCGCGGGGACTGACCTTATCTTGCCGTGCCAGTATTACGATCTTTCGGGAGGCCATCGTCTAAGCGGCGAACAACGCCTGATGTTGGCGCTGCTGACCGACGCCATCAACGTCTACCAAAAAGGCGTGCTTTCACGGATGGCGCGGGCGAGGCGGCTCTACGTGGACGCGGAACGTTGGATCATGGCCGAACACGAAAATGCCAATTCGCTAAGCTTTGTGACCGCATGTGATGCCTTGGGGATCAATGCCGCGCTGTTGAAGCGTCGGATTATCGGCTGGAAACACGCTGTAAGTCATCAGCGTGAGGGCCACCCGGAAGCAACGGGCACACATCTGCGGATTACGTCGCGGCCGCGCCACGGTATTGCTGTGAGCGCTTTGTCGGAACGGGCGATAGCAGTGCTTTGAGGCGTCAGTCGGTTCCCCATTAGCACTTCAGGGCGACCTTCGGATGGGTCTGGCGTGCGCGGTTGCGCGTGACGCCGCGCGCGCCGCTTCATACATGATGCTAGCGCAGGTTTGGCGCCGGGGTCGTGCCCGCGGTACACCAAAGGAGGCCGCGCGCATTCGATCAGCCGTGTGGCCGAATCCAATCGTCGACAGCATCCTCCAAGCTGTCGGGCGCGCGTGTAAACGCGGGTAGGAGGCTTTGATTGAAAGACGTATTTAGCGTCGAGAACAAAGTTACCATCGTCACGGGCGGCGGCACCGGCATCGGCACCCGTATCGCGCATGAATTCGCCATCCGCGGCGCGCCAGTTCTGATAGCCAGCCGCAACGCGGAGCATCTTGAGCCGGTGCGCGACAATATTCGCCAGGCCGGCGGCCAGTGCGAGATGATGGTGTGTGACGTGCGCGACGGCGCGCGCTGCGACGAGCTGATCGCGACCGCGGTTCGGCATTTCGGGCGTCTCGACGTCATGATCAACAATCACGGCGGCAGTATCACCACGCCGAGCTTGAATCTTTCGCCTAATGGATGGCGCGCGGTGGTGGCCATCAATCTCGACGGCACCTTTCTGTGCTCGAAGGCGGCGGCACGTCAATTTATTCAGCAAAAGAGCGGCGGCTGCATTATCAACCTGTCCTCGACCGCGGGTGTGCATGGTTCGGCGACGATGCTGCCTTATGCCGCGTCCAAGGCCGGTGTGATCAAGCTAACCGAATCGCACGCCGCCGAATGGGGACGCTATGGCATTCGCGTCAACTGTATTGCGCCGGGTCCGGTTACCACCGAGGGTGCGGCCGAACGTATCTGGCCCAACGAAAACGTCAAAAACATGATGTTGCGATCGCGCGCGCTCGGTCGTTTCGGCACGCTCGAGGATATCGCCTATCCGTGCATATTTGTTGCTTCGCAGGCGGCGAGCTGGATGACCGGGGCGACTCTGGTGATCGATGGCGGAGATATCCGCAGCGCCGATATCGTCAGCTTGGGACTTTAACCTGGGCGAGGCGTAACTCGCGCGGGAGAGCCAGTGCTTGTCGTGACCGCGCGCGGCATGGTATCCGGAAGCGCGAGCCTTGCGGATTACCGCGAGTAGCCGGGCCGCGGCCGTTAACAGGCGGAACCGGCGGACGACCCCAGCTTGCACCCAATGGGTTGGTTTGCCGCGGCTCACTCGGACATCTCATAAAGGGAAGGTCAGAGAACCTTGGATTTCGGATTCAGCGAAGAGCAGGAAATGTTGCGGCAAAGCGCGCGCGGCTTGTTGGAAAAAGAATGCCCGTCGAGTGCAGTGCGGCGGCTGATGGAAGACGAGCGCGGCTACGATCCTGCCTTGTGGAAACAAATGGCGTCGCTGGGTTGGACCGGGCTGATTATTCCCGAGGCCTACGGCGGTGCGGGGTTGAGCTATGTCGATTTAGTGCTCGTGCTCGAAGAGATGGGCCGCGTGATACTGCCCTCGCCGTTTATCTGGACGACGATGGTCGGCGACGCGGTCAGCCGGGCCGGCAGTGAGGCGCAAAAACAGATGCTGCTGCCGAAAATCGCGGCTGGCGAGTTGATCGCGACCCCAGCCTGGCAAGAGGAATTGGGGCAATGGCACGCCGGCGGTATCCGCGCCCAGGCGCGCCAGAGCGGCACCGAATTTACCCTCGACGGAGAAAAGCTGTTCGTCAACGACGGCCATATAGCGGATCTTTTGCTGGTGGCGGCACGCAGCAATGGCAATGGAGAACAAGGCGTCACCTTGTTTATGCTCGAGCGGGACCGCCCCGGAATTGTGATTACCCCGCTCAAGACCATGGACCAGACGCGCAAGCTGGCCGCGGTTAAATTGTCAGGCGTGAAGGCGAGCGTGGCGGACGTGGTCGGTGAAATTGGCATGGGCTGGCGGACGTTGGCCGAAACCATCGATCGAGGCAAGGTGATGCTGGCGGCGGAAATGATGGGCGGTGCTCAGCGGGTGCTTGAACTGACTACCGAATACGCGAAGGTTCGTGTGCAGTTCGGACGCCCGATCGGCAGCTTCCAAGCCGTACAGCACAAATGCGCCAACATGCTGATCGATGTCGAGGGCGCTAAATCCGCAGTTTATTATGCTTCGTGGGCGGTGAGCAGTCAGACGGCGGAGGCTGCGTTGGCGGCGGCGCTGGCCAAGGCGGCGGCCTCCGATGCGTTTCGGCGCGTCGCCGGCGATGGGATTCAGGTGCATGGCGGGATCGGCTTTACCTGGGACCATGACATGCACCTTTACTTCAAGCGCGCCAAATCTTCAGAGTTTACCTTTGGCGACGCGAACTGGAACCGTGAACTGGTCGCGCAGGGAATTAATTTGTAGTTGGGGCCGAACGGGTCGGTATCAGGGACTTTCAACGCGGCTCGCGGACTCGCCCGCTCGCTCCGGCACCGCTAAAGATAAAGGATTTTACTTCGATGGCTGTTGACAAAAGTATCGTGGGCAAGACCGGCAAATCCTTCACCTTTCCAATCGAATGGAGCAAAGTGCGCGAGTTCGCGCGCGCGATCAAGGACCCCAATCCGATCTACTTCGACCCCGAGGCGGCGAGAAAAGAATGCGGCGGCATTCCGGTGCCGCCAACTTTTCTCCAGGCGGCGGCGTTCTGGCAGGACGCCGATTCGACTCCGACGATGCATTTCGATATGCGCCGGATTCTTCACGGCGAGCAGGAGTTTGAGTTTTTCAAGCCGATCCTGGTCGGTGACGTGCTGAGCGGGACCTCGCGTATCGCCGACCTTTATGAAAAAGAGGGCGGGCGCGGTGGCAAGATGACCTTTCTCGTAATGGAGATCGAGTACCGTGATCAAAAGGGCGAAAAGGTCGCGGTGGCGCGTTCGACTCTGGTCGAAACGGGCAAGGCGGTCGGCGGCTGAACCGAATGACATGACACATCTACCGTACGTCTCATTGGTCACGCGCGACGGCCATATAACCGGCGATATGCATGAATTAGGGTAATTTATCATGGCAAAACTGAAATTCGACTCGATCAAAGTTGGCGATGCGCTTCCGACCGTGATGATTGAAAACGTCTCGCGTCCCGACTTCGTGCGGTATGCGGGTGCTTCAGGCGATTTCGTTCCGCTCCACTATGATCAAACCTTCGTCGAGGCCGCCGGGATTCCGACCGTCTTTGCGCAAGGGATGTGGACGGCGGGTTGTCTGTCTCGCTGTCTTACGGATTATGCCGGAGCGGGTCAGGTGCGTCGCTTCAAGGTGCGCTTCGCGCGTCAGGTATGGCCCGGCGATACGCTCACCTGCAAGGGCAAAGTGACGGCCAAAAACGAACGCGACGGTGAGAAACTGGTCGAAGGCGAGGTCGAGGTGGTGAATCAGAAAGGCGAGGCGACCGTTAAAGGCGCTTTTGCAGTCGTGGCCGGATGAATGACGTTCACAAAATGAAGATCGGCTGATCGGGTCAAAGCGCAGGCAAATGTTCTCGGGTTGTGCGCCTGGTGTCCAGGAACGACCGCTTAGCCGTTAGGGTCATCCTGAACGGAGTCCGCCATTAGCGTAGCCGCGGGCGGAGCGAGCACGCCAGTCCGCGGGGTGCGCTCGAAAGGATCTACGCGGAGCGATTTTCTGTGATTTTCCGGCCCACGTGCCGCCGGGCAAATCGCTCCGCGTCGATTCCTCGACTCCGGCAGCCTTCGCTCGGAATGACAACAAAAGATGCGAAGTCCAGGCTATCAACAGGGTGCGCGATCAAAAAAATCACGGACTCTCGGAATGACAAATCCGCTTGGCGCAATACTTACTTTTAATGGCCAAATTGGCCGGTGGCCAATTCCAGCGTTCCCACAACCCAAGGTGAAGCTTTCACGCCCGATCCGCTCGATACTCGAGTGCTAAGATTCAGTCTCAATGGATGAGCCGCGCTACATTATAATTCACGGGCACTTTTATCAGCCGCCAAGGGAGAGTCCGTGGACCGGACTTATCGCCCACGAAGTCGGTGCCGCGCCGTTTCCCAACTGGAACGAGCGCATCCTGAGTGAGTGCTACAATGCCAACGCCCACGCGCACATCATGGATGGCCGCGTGGTCCATATCCGCAACAACTTCGAGCAGCTTAATTTCGATTTCGGCCCCACCCTGATTTCGTGGCTGGAGCGTCACGGCAAGGCCGCCTATCATGGGATTCGCCGCGGTGACGAGCTGAGCCGCGAACGTTTGACCGGCGGCAACGCTATCGCACAATCCTATAACCATTCGATTCTGCCACTGTTGACCGAGCGCGACCGCACCTTGCAAGTGAGTTGGGGCGTTCACGATTTCGTCTATCGATTCGGCCGTCAGCCGCATGGAATGTGGTTGCCGGAATGCGGCGCCGACGACGATACTCTGGCGACGCTCGCGCGCGCTGGTATTCGCTTCGTGATCCTGGGCGCGGGGCAGGGCCGCTATCACAAGGAGGGTGCGCAGGAGCGCGATGCTGGTCCGTTCATGTGGCGGCGGGAAGAGTTGTCGCTGGCGGTGTTTCGCTACGATCCGCAGCTTTCGGGCGAATTGGCCTTCAGCGAGGCTCTGAACGATGGCGCGGCATTGGCTGAATCGCTGGCGCGCACCGCTTTTTCAATGCCGCCAGGGGCGGGTCTGCTGCTTGCCACCGATGGTGAAACCTTTGGACATCACAAGCGGGGTGGCGCGGCTGAATTGGCGCGGGCGCTGGCAATCCTTGAAACGCGTGACGGCCTCGAGCTTACCAATTGCGAAGCCTATCTCGCTGCACATCCGGCGGGCGGCAATTTCCTGATCGATGCCCCATCATCTTGGAGTTGCCCGCACGGGGTCGAGCGATGGCGGGCGAATTGCGGCTGCCGCATGGACCTGGCGACCAGCCAGGAATGGCGTGCGCCACTGCGGGCGGCGATGGAACTCGTCAACAACCATGTGGCGTCGGTCTACGGCCGCTTCGCCGGCGCGCTGCTCAAACAACCCGAGGAAGCGTTGAGGGAATCGCCGCGAATGCTGCTCGATTCATGGCTGGGCATTCGCGAGGAATTTTTCGCGCGCTATGGTGTCCCGGAGGAGTCGGCGCAGGAACGCCTATTGCGGATGTTCGAGATGGAGCGGGCGGCGCAAGCGGCGTTGACCAGTTGCGCCTGGTTTTTCGACGATTTCGGCGGTCCGGAAGGCCGCATCGTGCTCAAATGGGCGGGGCGCGCGATTGAACTTGCGGCCGAGCTGACGCCGTCGATTGAAGCGGAGCTGTTGGCGGATTTACGTCATATCCGCTCGAACCGCCGCGAAATCGGCGATGCCGCATCGCTTTATCTGAGCGTCAAGACACGCGAAGCGCGCGGGAGGGTATAACGATGGCTACGAAGGAAACTGTGGACATAGAATCGATCCTTCGCGAAGACCGGAAATTTGCTCCGAGCGCTGAATTCAGCCGCCAGGCGGCGGTTGGCAGCCTCGCCGCGTATGCAGCACTATGTCGGCGCGCGGAACAAGACCCCGAGGCGTTCTGGGCCGAATGTGCCGGGCAGCTTTCGTGGTACAAGCCCTTCGATAAAGTCCTGGAATGGCGATTTCCGTTCGCCCAATGGTTTATCGGTGGTGAGCTCAACGCCGCCTATAACTGCGTGGACCGCCATCTAACTGGGGCGCGGCGCAACAAGGTTGCGCTGATTTGGGAAGGCGAGCCCGGCGACACGCGCGTGCTGACCTATCAAATGCTCGCGGACGAGGTCGCGCGATGTGCCAATGCGCTCAAACAGCTCGGTGTCCAGCGGGGCGATCGCGTGGCGATCTATATGCCGTTGGTGCCGGAAGCGGCCGTCGCGATGCTGGCGTGCGCGCGCATTGGCGCGATCCATTCCGTAATCTTTGGCGGCTTTTCCGCCGAAGCGCTGGTAGATCGCATCAACGATGCCGAGGCTAAAGTGGTGATTACGGCGGATGGCGGATGGCGCCGGGGCCAGCGCGTCGATTTAAAAATTAATGTCGACGAGGCACTGAAGAAAACGCCGTCAATCGAAAAGGTGCTGGTGCTGCGGCGCACCGGTCAGCAGGTTGCGATGCAAGCCGGCCGCGACATCTGGTGGCATGACCTCGTGCCGTCGCAAAGTGCCAACTGCGCGCCGGTGCATTTGGACGCCGAACATCCGCTCTACATTTTGTACACCTCCGGCACGACCGGCAAGCCCAAAGGCGTGGTGCATACCACCGGTGGCTATCTGACCCATACCCTGATGACGATGAAATGGGTATTCGACCTAAAGGAAGAGGATATCTACTGGTGTACCGCGGATATCGGCTGGGTCACCGGCCACAGTTACACGGTATATGGTCCATTGGCGGCGGGCGCGACCGTGGTGATGTACGAAGGCGCGCCGAATTTTCCCGAAAATGATCGCTTCTGGTCGATCATTGAAAAATATCGCGTCAATATTCTTTATACCGCACCAACCGCGATTCGCACCTTTATCAAATGGGGCGACGCGTGGGTTAAAAAGCATGACCTTTCAAGCCTGCGGCTGCTTGGCTCGGTGGGCGAACCAATCAATCCCGAAGCCTGGATTTGGTACTACAGAGTTATCGGTGGTGAGCGCTGCCCGATTGTGGATACATGGTGGCAGACCGAAACCGGCGGCATCATGATCTCGCCGTTGCCGGGAGCGGTGCCGGCCAAGCCAGGCTCGGCCACCCTGCCCCTGCCGGGAATCAGCGCCGAAGTGGTGTCGCGCGACGGCCAGCCGGTCGGGGCGAATCAAGGCGGGTTTTTGGTGATCCGGCGGCCGTGGCCCGGCATGCTGCGGACCATCTTTCGCGACCCGGAGCGTTATCGCGAACAGTATTTCAGTCAGATCGATGGTGTCTATTTCACCGGCGACGGCTCACGCCGCGACGAGGATGACTACTTCTGGATCATGGGCCGGGTCGATGACGTGATTAACGTCTCGGGTCATCGCCTGGGCACGATGGAAATCGAAAGTGCATTGGTATCGCATGCAGCCGTGGCGGAAGCCGCCGTGGTCGGCCGTCCCGACGAGATGAAGGGGCAGGCGGTGATGGCCTTTGTGACGCTCGAGGGAGGACGCAAGGGCGACAACCAGCTCCGCGAGGCTTTGCGCCAGCATGTGGTCAAGGAAATTGGCGCGCTCGCGCGTCCCGATGATCTGCGCTTTACCGACGCGTTGCCGAAAACTCGCAGTGGCAAGATCATGCGTCGTTTGCTGCGCCAGATCGCGGCGGGCGACCAGACCTTGGGCGACACCAGCACACTCGAGGATTTATCCGTTCTGGCCCGCCTGCGCGAAGACGAGGAATAGAACGGGCTGTGAGAATCCACCAGATCAGTTACACGCCTCCTGCCGCGGCAAAATGGAGCGCCGCCGCCCCCGGCCGTCATTTCATCAGGAGTGCGCGCTTGGGATGTGTGAGCAGCGCCAGTTCTCCACGTCGATTTCGCTTTTGAACCAATTTTCTCCTGAGTATACTGGCATTTCGGGTTCGTTTTCGAAGTGAAGGTGAGTCGGCGCACGAATAATCGCCGTCCGTGGTTGCTACCAAACGGCGCGAGCAGCTTACCATTTATGGAATCGAGGGAATTGGGACGGACCGGCGCGCAGATCCCGGAAATCGGGATTGGCGTGTGGCGCTATACCGGCGGAGTCGAACCGTTACGTCGCGGGATTGAACTCGGGGCGTTTCTGATCGACACGGCGGAGATCTACGGAACAGAAGATGTTGTGAGCAAGGCGGTGGAGGGAATCCGCGGAAGGGTGTTCATCGCCACCAAAGTGTCCGGCGATCATCTGCGTCACGACGACGTACTAAAAGCGGCTGAGGCGAGCTTGCGCAGATTGCGCATTGACTATATCGACCTCTATCAGATTCATTGGCCCGGCAACTATGTTTCCATAGACGAGACTATGCGCGCGATGGAGGTGCTGGCCGATCGCGGCGTGATAAAACATATTGGAGTGAGCAACTTCACCTTGCCTGACCTGCGCGCGGCGCAAGCGGCAATGCGCCATCATCCGATAGTCTCTAACCAGGTGCTTTATCATTTGGATCGGCGCGAGATCGAAGCTGAGTTGTTGGCCTATTGTCAGCTCAACGGTGTGACCGTGATCGCCTACACACCACTCGACAGCGGGCGTCTGGCACGGCATTCGAGGTCTCCATCAAATCCCGAGGGGATGCGCATTCTGGAAGACATCGCCGCGCGGATTCAGAAGACGCCAGCGCAGGTGGCGCTCAACTGGTGCACGTCGCATCAGGGCGTCGTCGCGATTCCGAAGTCGAACAGCGCCGCGCGAGTGGCCGAGAATTGCGGAGCATCGGGATGGCGTCTTTCGCCGGAGCATCTGCAAATGCTGAACGACGCCTTTGCACCGGGCGAGCCGGATGAAGACTGGCGATGAGCCGGTTATTGAGTAGTCCTAAGGAGCCCTGCACAAGGTGTGATTCTGTCATTCCGAGAGTGTGTGAAGGATTTGTTTTTCTGTCATTCCGAGCATAGCGAGGAATCCCGGATCGTTTTGCTTTTGCCAGCTTTTTACTGGGATTTTTCACTTCTTGAAACGCACCTCGCAGACTCGTTTGCTCGCTCCGCCTATGGCTACGCTAATGGCAAACTCCGTTCAGAATGACAAATGGGCTTGTGCAGAGGCTCCCTAACTCTATACCGACACGCCAGCGGCGCGGCGCCACCACCGGAAACGTAGTCACACCGCTGCCATACCCCGGCACGGGTAATGCTTAAGCCGATTCCGCGATTTGCGCACCGCATTCTCCGGATTGCGCTGCAATCTTCGGATGTTTCTTCTATCTTGGTATTACCGGCAGTAAGACATACGAGGCCATGTCGGCCTGATGAAATATCACCTGCCGGGCAGATGTTCCTTCCGTCCCTTCGCCAAACGGCTCCCCGGTATTGAGATTACGATCAAAGCGCGGGAAGTTGCTTGAGCTGATCTCGAGCCGGATCCGATGGCCCGGCCGGAAAACGTTACTGATGGCCCACAAATCAATCGTGAACAAGTATGGTGTGGCGGCCTCCATCATGCGCGGGGCGTTGGCGGATTCCCGATAGCGCGCGCGAATGACGCCGTCGACAAGATTCCGCGCGTAGCCGTCCGGCCGTACGTCCACAAGCTTGGCAGTGAAGTCGGTGTCGACGGCTGAGGACGATGCCCACAGCGAGACGATGACGGGTCCGGTGATTTCAAGCGGTTGCTCTAGCGGGTCCGAGGTATAGACCAACACGTCCTGCCGCTCTTCGACTGGCCGCTGATCCTGCACGCCCATATCAATCGCCAGGTTGTTGCCTCCCAGCGAGGGGGCCGGGTCATTCGGATCATAGGTGTAGGTGTCCGCCGCTTCATGATCAGGAGGCACGGTGTGAAGCGCACCGTCGCCGCGCAGGCTATTGGCGCCCTGCTGGCTGTGCAAATAGTACGGAACCTGCCGCATGCTGGGAGGCGGCCATGCCGGGAGCTTTTGCCAGCGGTTCTCGCCCATCGTAAAAATGGCGACAGGCGGCTCATCCATGATGCCGTTGTCAATGTCCTTGAGCCAGTAATCGAACCATCGCAGCAGCGTCTCATTCAAATCGATCAGGGCGGCTGGGCCGAATTCGATATCGCCGGTGCCGCGCGAGCTGGGCACATTATAAGGAAGCAGATGACCCCAAGGTCCGATTATCAGCCGCTGGCCATTGCGCGCCTTCTCGAATTTGCTGTGGGTACTGATGCTCCGATACGCACTTCGGCCACCTTCGCCGAAAATGTCGTACCACGAGGTGACATGCAGCATCGGCACGGCGACGCTCTCCGCATGGCGATTGACGTTGGCGCGATACCAATACTCACCGTCATCGGCATGTGCGATATGTTCGGCGAAATACGGCGCGGCCTCCTTCAGGATCTCACCCCAATCCTTGATTGGCAGGTGGCGATACCATTTTTCGGTGAGCGGAGTGAAGGCGTTGAGGCCGAAACGAGTCTGCCGCATCAGCGGAAACTCGCCGCCTTCGACATACTCCTTCATCTTTTCGAATAGATCATTCCGCTTCCGCCGTTTCAGAGTATTGAGTCCCTTGAAGATGGCATAGGGAACTATCCATCCCCATAGGGAAGCGCCGCCAGTGTGATAGATCCAGCTTGCGTGATAGTCCGATGAGGCCGATACGGGCGCCATCGCCTGCAGCGAAGGCGGCATCGGATCGTTACACGCGATCATGTACTGTGTCAGTCCCAAATAGGATTGGCCGGTGGTGCCCACGCGGCCATTGGACCAGGGCAGCCGCGCGGCCCATTCGACGGCATCATAGCCGTCCGCGATTTCCTGGAAGATCGTGTCGTATTCGCCCTCCGATTGGAAACGGCCGCGGCAATCCTGTGTGATCGAAATATAGCCATAGCGGGCAAAGAGATAAGTGGGGCCATTTGGATCGTCGGTGCCTTTCTTATTGTAGGGTGTTCGGCTGAGCAGCACGGGAAAGCGTCCGGGGAGATCGGGGCGCACCACGTCGGCATACAGTGTGATGCCGTCCCTGGTCTTCATCGGAAGGTTTTTTTCGCTTGTCACTTTGTACGTTTTTCGCGCCTGGACGATCACGATTGCCTCCAATAGTAAGGTTCACCGCCGAATTCGATGTTCGCGCCAATCCTGTTGGATACTTTTAATAGATACATGCGCTTTCAGGAAATGCTCGCGGTGAAAAACTCGATGATCCACTACAGAACCTCTGCACAAGCCCCTTTTTGCCATTCTGAACGAAGTCCGCCGCTAGCGTAGCCAAGGCGATGCGAGTGAACGAGTCCGCGAGGCGCGCAACTAGACGAGTGAAGAAATCCCGGGAACCGGAAAAGACAAAAAGCTCCGGGATTCTTCGCTGCGCTCGGAATGACAGAATCACTCTTGTGCGGACGTTTCCGAGCGCGCCGGGGGTGAACTAAAAGAACACTTCCTCCGGATCCAACCCGAGCAGCATGCGGCCGGCGGGCCGATACATCTTCAGATGCACAACCCGATGCTGACAGGCCGTCAGGATATCGCGCATGTCCCGCTCAAGCCGGTTGCTGCGGAAAATCGAACTGGTCGAGGCGAGGTCGTAAAGCTGCGAGATTAACTGCCTTGCCGCCTGATGCGAGTATGTAATCATGAGCCGGTAATTCGCGTGTTGGCGCGTAGTGGGCTTGCCCCCTCGGGATAAAGTCGCCCAGAGATCTTCCAGAGTGGTGTAGACGAATGCGCGCGCCGCCCCGAGATGAGCCTCCGCCCAAGCGATCGTCTCCTGCGACTGCGTATCATCGCGAATCAATTTGCCTGGCGCCGTCTCCTTGCGCAGGCTCAGGTCAATTACGAAATCAAGCGCGCTGCGAGCGATACCTAATGGAACGCCGGCGTGCGAGACCAGAAACATCTGAGGAAAGGAATAAAGCGGCGCCTTGTAGCGCGGGGGCTCCGCCATACTCGCGCTCTCTTCGTAAGGCACGAAGACGTTGTCCACGACATAATCGTTGCTGCCGGTTCCGCGCATGCCAGTGGTATCCCACACATCGACAATGGTGACCTTCGAGGCCGGTACCAGCATTACGCGAATGTGCGGCGCGCCCCTGCGGTTGAGCTGAGGCGCGCCGTTTTCGTAAATCACGCACCCACAAGCCATCATGCTGGCGTGCCGGCATCCGCTGCCGAAACGAAACCTGCCGCTTATCCGATAGCCGCCGCCGACCACGTCAGCACGTTGGGGTGGCCGGAGATTTCCCGCGAGCACGCCATCGGTACTGCCGAAGAAACGCTGCGCGACGGTGGCATCGAAAAAAGCGGCAAGAAAGCTGCCAGCCGTCGATATCATCGATAGCCAGCCGACCGAGCCTTCAATTCGCGCCAACTCTTCGACCACGCGCACCTGGCCCATCGGATCCAGTTCCGGGCCGCCATACAGACGGGGCACTCCCATTCGGAAGACCTGGGCCTCCATCAATGCGCGCGCGAGATCGGGCGGGAGCCGTCGGTCAGCTTCAATTAATGGCGCCACCTCGCGAATCTTCGGTTCCAGGGCGCGCACGTTTTCGAGAATCCCGCCGGCTGAGGCATCTATTTGATCGTCTCGCATTGGCCGAACACTCCAGCATCAGGTTTGTGCAAAACACGACTGAATTCAATTCTCAGGACAAATGCTATTTACCCGTAAACCTGGGCGGCCGCATCTCCATGAATGCGCGCGGTCCTTCCTTTGCGTTCTCGGTCGCCATCGTGAATGCCGGGATAATAATTTCAGAGACTTCGGTGGCGATCGGTTCCGGCCATCACGCCAGCCAGAGCAAAGTCATTGCAAGAAGCGGGTTGGCGTCAGAGCGAAACGTTGCGCAAATGCGCGATCACAAGCTCCGCTATCCGATCGGCAAATTGGTCAACGATAAAATGACCACCGCCCTCGATTTGTATGAACCGGTACGAGCCGTGGACGAATTGTTCGGTCAGCTCCGCCGCGCGGCGGCCGACACTCGCGTCTGCCGTGCCCCAGATATAGAGCGTGGGCACGGAGACGGAAGGAATTTCGGAAGCGATGTTATTTGCGCGATACCAGTTGATCGCCGCTTCCAGCGCACCGGGCTCACTGAGCGTCTGAAAATGCGCGTCGAGATTTTCGGGTGAAATGCCCTCCCGCGCCAAGCCGGCTCGCAGCATCTTGAAATTATCCTGACGCAGCCGATTGATCACGTCGGATTGGCGAAACGCCGTGTGATGTTGAGACCGTTTGGGTTGTTCCGGGTCTTCAACCAGGGCGCGGGCGAAAGCGGCGGGATGCGGGCGCGAGAGCATCGTCAGAGTCGCGACGCGAGCGGGATTTCCAGCCGCTATCAGCCAGGCGAGCTGTCCGCCCCAATCGTGGCCGACCAGGTGAAACCGACCCGCCCCGCAAGTATCCATCAGGGCCAGTGCGTCGGCCGTGAGCAGATTGCTTGCGTACGCCTCGACCTCGGCCGGACGTGCGCCCGCGGAATAGCCGCGTTGATCGGGAGCGACGGCGCGAAATCCGGCCGCCGCCAAGGCGCGCAATTGATGACCCCACATGCGGCGTGTCTGCGGAAATCCGTGGAGCAGCAGGACGGGAGGACCTGAAGCAGGACCGGCGGTATCGACGGTAAATTGAAACTCGCCGATTTTCCAGGTTTGCGTTTGCACTTCCGCCACCTACGCCAAATAGCCCTAAACACTTTACGCCTAACAATTGCAAGTGACATAACGGAGCGCCTCAACGTTCCACCGTTCGGTATTGTTGCGTGGGAGTAACGCACGTTCAATCTTGATCGATGCGCGCGTCTGGCTCGACCGCGTTCGAACATTTAAGGTGGAGCGAGCATCGCATCGCTGTCCGCGTTGTGATCGATGCGATGTACCAGAGCAGTACCGTTGCCGCGGGTGGGAGTTGTCCCGTAGTCTGGGATGCGTCATGGCGGTTACGTTTGGGACTAATCGATTCCACTTTCTCGACGCCGAGCGGCTGATCGAGTCGTGTCTCGAGACTGAAAAGGCTGGGTTTGAGTACCTGTGGTTTCCGGACAGCCAGCTTCATTGCGGCGACGTTTTCCTCAACCTCCTGACTGCCGCGCGTCATACTGAAGGTTGCAAAGTTGGCACCTTGATCGTCAATCCGGTCACGCGCCATCCGAGCGTGACGGCGGCGAGTATCGCCGCGGTCGACAGTTACGTGCCGGGCCGCCTGATCCTCGGCGTGGGCTCGGGTGACACCGCGGTCCTGCAGGTCGGTCTCAAGCCCGCACGGCTGGTTGAGATGGAACGCGCTGTCCGCGTTATGCGCGGATTGCTGGCGGGCGAGGCGCTGGAACTTGGCTGGAGCGCGCCGTCACGGCTTGACCGTCCGCGTCAGGTGCCAGTCGTAGTTGCGAGCGGCGGGCCGAAGACACTGCGTATGGCGGGGCGCTATGCCGACGGTGTCGTGATTCGCGTCGGTGCCGATGCGGAACTGCTGCGATGGGCTTACGGTGAGTTCAGCGCCGGTGCGCGTGAGTCCGGCCGTGATGTCGAGTCACTTTTCGTCGCGGTTCACTTTCATACCGTAATCACCGACGATCCCGATTTGGCCCTGGCGCGCGGGCGTGTGATGGCGGCCGGCTATTATGAAGTCAATCCACTCTTGTGGCGGCGGCTGGGGCTGGTATGGCCGTGCGCTCCGCTGGAGGAGATTCGGCGGCGGGTGCGGCCCGATTTTCATCACGCGGCTGATATGGGCCTGGCGGCGCGGACGGTGGCGGAAATTCCCGCGTCGGTGGCGCGACGATTTTGCCTGATGGGTGGCGCCGATGATGTGTGCGCGCAGTTGGAGCGGCTGTTGCTCCAGCTTCCATGGGTGCGGCACGTCGTCCTGCAGCCGAACATGCCAGGCGCGTCTTTTCTGGGCGCGTGCGGTAAACGTGTCATTCCAGCCTTTCGCTGAACCCCGCGGCCTTTCGAGTTAACCGGCTGCCCTTTGGGCAGTTTCATGATGAGGCGCGCCGCTACATAGGCGTTGGGTGGGCTTCCGCCTTGAAGCTGAGCCCTTCAGGATGATAGCCTGATGGCGTGGGCCGCTGCCCACTTTTTTGTTCGTTCGCCGCTTGTTCCAGGAAAATTATCGCCCGGTTGGCCCTGGAGGCGAATACGCCGAGGTAAACCGCCGTTGTTGGTGTTGCAAGTTAATCCGGTGGCGAAAAAGGTCATCGAAATGCTCGAGTCTCATGTCGAGCGGCAAGGTTTCGAATTAGTGACGGTGGAATTCCGCAAGGGTACGCGTAATTCGTTGCTGCGCTTGCTGATTGATCGGCCCGAGGGCGGGGTGACGCTGAGCGACCTGGAACGCTTAAGTCCGGTTTTGGGCGACTTGCTCGATGTCTATGACCCGGTGGAGGGGCATTACACGATGGAGGTATCATCGCCGGGGATTAACCGGCCGTTGGTGAAGCTCAGCCATTTTGAAGCGTTTCAAGGACAACGGGTGCGGATCCGGACCAATCATCCGCGCGACGGGCGCAAGTTATTCGAAGGTACATTGGTGGGGGTTAATGCCGAGGGGGTCGAGTTAGACGACGAGCAGAGTCATAGCCGCCAAGCCTTCGCGTTCGACGAGATCAAAGGGGCCAATTACGAGCATACGTTTTAGCGTCGATTCAAACGAGACGAAGAACGTGACGGCAGCGACGGCGCGGCGGATAAGTGATTAATTTAGACAAAATGACGCAGCTAACTGCCATAAAACGCCCGGCGTGTCCTCGAGTGCGGCCAGACCGCCGCTAGTATGGTCCGACGGGTGGGATTATGTGTCTTGCGGAGGCGATATGTCGGTCGATCTGAATCGTGTGATCGAGCAGGTGTCGAAGGAAAAAGGGATCGACAAGACGATCGTCGTCAATGCGGTCGAGGAGATGATGCATTCCGCGGCGCGCCGTACGTTTGGGCCGGACCGCAATATCGAGTCGCGCTACAACCCGGATATCGGCGAAGTCGAACTGTTCGAAATCAAGACCGTGGTCGAGCAGGTTGCCAATCCAGCTTCGGAAGTGGAGCTTGAAGAAGCGCACAGCCGGTATGATCCGGAGGCTCAGGCGGGTGACGAAATCCTGATTAAGCTCGATACCGCCACGATGGGCCGGATTGCGGCGCAAGCCGCCAAGCAGAATCTCATCCAGCACATCCGGGACGCTGAACGCAAACAGATTTACAACGAGTTCAAGGACCGCAAGAGCGAGGTCGTCTCGGGCATCGTGCAGCGCTTCGAGCGCAAGAACATGATCGTGAACCTGGGCCGCACCGAGGCGATTTTGCCGGAGAAGGAACAGATTCCGCACGAGCGCTATCGGCAAGGTGACCGTATTCGGGCGCTGATCGTGGACGTTGATTTATCTGAAAAAGGACTTTCGATTGTGCTTTCACGCACCTCGAACGCCTTTCTCTGCAAATTGTTCGAACAGGAAGTGCCGGAAATCTACGAAGGCATCGTCGAGATTCGCCAATGCGCGCGTGAACCCGGCGGGCGCGCTAAAGTCGCGGTTTACTCCAAGGACAACGATGTCGATCCCGTCGGCGCGTGCGTCGGCATGAAGGGTACCCGCGTGCAGTCGGTGGTCCAGGAATTGCGCGGTGAAAAGATCGATATCGTGCCGTGGACCGATGATCAGGCCGAGTTGGTATGCCGAGCACTGGCACCCGCCAAGGTTTCCAAGGTGATCATCGACGAAGACGAGCATGCGATGGAAGTGATTGTCCCCGATGATCAGCTTTCGCTCGCAATCGGCAAGCGCGGCCAGAACGTCCGCCTTGCTCATCGGCTGTCCGGATGGAAGCTCGACGTGCGCAGCGATTCGGAGGCTGAAGAGGAAGCGCGCGCGGCGCGCGCGTCGCTCAACGCGATTCCCGGCATCGGAGACATCAATGCCGAATTGCTCTACCAATGGGGGTTCCGGTCCTCTGAACAGTTGGCTGAAGCCAACGAGAATAATTTTGAGGTGGAAGGGATCAGCCCTGAGCGCGCCTATCAGGTGATCAACGCGGCGCGCGAATGGGTGGCAAGCAAAAGACGTCTGGAAGAGGAGCGCGCCGCCGCCGCCGCGGCGGCCGCGGAAGCGGATGCCGGTGTTGAAGAAAATGGCGCGGCGGAGTCCGCCTCCGATTCCAAGGATGCGGATGGGAATGACTATCGCGCCGCCGCGGGTGACACTGCCGGCACAACCGAAAACGTTGAAAGCCGTCCCGATGAGGCCGCGCCGAGCCCGGCGACGGATACTGAAGACGCCGATGTCAAGCCATAGACCGATGCGCACATGCCTAGGATGCGGGCGCCGCGATTTCAAATCCGCGATGGTGCGGATGGCGGCGCGCGACGGTAAGGTGGCGCTCGATACCGAGGCGCGCTTGCGAGGGCGGGGTGGCTATCTTCATGTCAATGCGGAATGTGCGCACAAATTCGAGAAGAGCAAAATCAAACAGTTCAGATCGCTCAAGCTGACGATAAGCCCGGAAGAGCGTGGAAAGATAACTCAGCGGATTCGAACGCGGCTGGATAGTGAGACCGCGCTCGCATAATATAGATCAGATGGCTCGAAAGCGAATTAAGACCCTTGCCACCGATTTGGGCGTGTCCGTTGAGGACGTGCTCGCAAGCAGCAGACGGCTGCGTTTGGCCCACGCGCATTCCGAATCCAGTGTGCTCTCGTCCGAGGATACCGAACGGATCAAAGCCGACCTCGACGAACAGGCTCATCGCGCGGCTCTGATGCGGCGTGAAACCGTGGTTGAGACTAGCGCCGGCAAAGTGGTTGAGAAGCGGCTCAACGCCACCGTGATGCGGCGACGGCATACCGAGCCGGAACCGTCGCAAGCGGCGCCGGTCGAGGCTGAACTCTTCCATTTCGAAGTTGAACAAAGCCGTGACGAGGAACCGTTCGTCGCGCCAGTCTTCGAAGTACCTACGCCCGCGGAGTCCGACCTTGCGGAATTGCCAGCATTGGAAATGATTGAACCCGTTCATGCGGAAACCGCCCAGTCGGCGACTGACGTTGAGACCGAAATTGTGACGCCGGCGGCGGCCGAGCTGACGGAGCCGCAAACCCCGACGGACTTGCCGCCCGAAGAGAATGTCAACGGCATCGCAACCAAACTTACGACAGCCGAGCGTCAGCCGGAGTTGGATAAAGGTTCCGGAGCCGCGGCCCGGACCCTGCCCGCCGAGGTCAAAGCCACCCCTGCTCAGTCGGCCGTTGAACGTGAATCACACGGCCGGCCGGTGCCCGCGCGCAGTTCTCCCACGACGCCGCCCAGCGCGGCGTCGGGCCCGCGTGGCGCTGGCACGCCGGTGCCGCGCACAAGTGAGTCGTTGACGCCCGGCCGTACGATTAACCTGACCGGTGCCGCGCATGCTTCGGCGCCGAGTCTCGACGACGGGCCGCGTGGTCCCAAAGTGCTCGGCAAGATTGATTTGCGCAAACCAGCGCCGCGTCCGGCACCGCCGACCACGGCACGTCCGGGCACCGCGTTGGGACGCCCGGCGGGACGTCCATCGCCTGCGGGAGGGATGCCGGAACCATTCGCTCCGCCACCTTCACCCGACCAGGTGAAGCCGGGTGCGCGTGCAATCAAAAAGAAGAAGGTCGTCAAGAAGGGGACGACGGATGTCGCGGCCGAACGCGAGATGCGCGGGATGCGCGTCCCGAAGAAGCGTCGCGCCCTGCCCGGCAAGGAACAGAGAAAGACCGAAATTACGACGCCGAAGGCCTCAAAGCGCGTCGTGCGTATCACTGAGGGTGTGACCGTCGGCGATCTCGCGCGCAATATGGGTGTCAAGGCAGCCGAGATTATCAAGAAATTGATGGGCCTGGGCGTGATGTCGACGCTCAATCAGGTGCTCGACGTTGACACCGCGACATTGGTCGCCAGTGACTTCGGTTACAGTGTTGAAAACGTCGCTTTCGATGCCGAATCCGCCATCGCTGAAGAAGGCGAGGAGGTGGCGGAGGGCGAAGCGGTGACGCGCCCACCGGTGGTCACGGTCATGGGCCATGTGGACCACGGCAAGACTTCACTCCTCGACGCGATCCGTCATACCAGCGTGACCGAGCGGGAATTTGGCGGGATCACGCAGCATATCGGCGCGTACACGGTTGAGGCCAACGGACGCAAGCTCAGCTTCGTTGATACGCCCGGCCATGAAGCGTTTACGGCGATGCGCGCGCGTGGCGCAAAGGTCACCGATATCGTGATCCTGGTGGTGGCGGCCGACGAAGGCGTGATGCCGCAGACGGTTGAGGCGATTAATCATGCGCGCGCCGCCGGCGTGCCGATTATCGTCGCGATCAACAAAATCGATCGACCCGAGGCCAACGTCGATCGGGTTAAGCAGCAGCTCACGGAACATGCACTGATTCCCGAGGACTACGGCGGCGATACTATCGTGGCGCCAGTCTCGGCACGCACTCGCGAGGGTATCGACCATCTGCTCGAAATGATTCTGCTGCAAGCCGACCTGATGGACCTGAAGGCCAATCCGGCTCGTTCGGCGCGCGGCACCGTGGTGGAATCACAACTCGACCGCGGCCGCGGTCCGGTGGCGACCGTGCTGATCCAGGAGGGCACGCTGCATCAGGGCGAGCCATTCGTCTGCGGCATGACCTATGGGCGCGTGCGCGCGATGCTTAATCATCTGGGGCAGCGGGTGACCGAGGCGGGCCCTTCCACGCCGGTCGAAATTTTCGGATTATCGAGTGTGCCTGAACCGGGCACCGCGTTTATCGGCGTCGCCGACGAGGCCAAGGCGCGCCAGGTCGCTGAATTCCGTCATTCCAAACAGCGCGAAGGCGTGTTGCAAAAGACCAGCCGCGTCTCGCTTGAGTCTTTGAGCGAGCGGATGCTGGCGGGAGAGGTCAAAGAGCTGCGCGTCATTATCAAGGGCGACGTCAACGGTTCAGTCGAGGCGGTGGCCGACTCGCTGCAGCGCTTGTCAACCGAAGAAGTCAAGCTTGACCTGATTCATAAATCGGTCGGCGCGATTTCCGAAACCGACGTGAGCCTGGCCTCCGCCTCCAAAGCGATCATCATTGGGTTCAACATCCGCCCCGAGCCCAAAGCGGCGCAACTTGCCGAAAAGGAAGGGGTTGAAATCCGCCTCTACACCATAATCTACGAAGCGATCAACGACATGCGCGAGGCCATGGAAGGATTGCTGGCGCCCACCTACCGCGAGAGATCTTTGGGCCGCGCCGAGGTTCGTCAGACCTTCGTCGTCCAGGGCAATACCGTGGCCGGTGCGATGGTGCTCGAGGGTAAATTACTGCGCGGCGCGCGCAGTCGCCTGGTGCGCGATGGGCGGGTGGTATGGGAAGGCAGGATCGGTTCGCTCCGGCGGTTTAAAGATGATGCTCGCGAAGTTCAGAGCGGTTATGAATGCGGCGTCGGGCTGGAGAATTTCAACGATGTCAAACCCGGTGACGTGGTCGAAAATTTCGAAATGGAGACGGTTCTGCGCAAACTCTCCGCGCCCCGGCAGGAGTCAATCCGCGGCCAAAGTGCGGTGATGGAGAAGCAGCTCCACACCTGAGCCCGGTTTAACCGCGGCAACGCTTGACCTTCAGTCGTCCGCCGATACGTGCACAGGTTCGGTAACCAAGCGACCTGCTGCGGCGGGCGACGCGAAGTGGTTGGGGCGGGAGGGGCTATCCATGGTCGTTGGTGTACTGCAACTGACGCTGTTCCTGCCGGAAAATCATTCGCTCAAGGGAAAAAGGCAGGTCTTGCGCGCGATTAAGGATCGTGTGCGCAACAAATTCAACGTGTCCATCGCCGAGGCGGACAGTCACGATTTATGGCAGCGTGCCGAACTGGGCATTTGTCAGGTCGGCAATGACCGCGCCTTTGTTGATTCGGCGCTGCGCACGGTCGTCAACTTCATCGATTCGCTAGGCTTGGCGCCGATTGGTGGCGAGCGCCTCGAAATTTTAAACTATTAGAACAAGTTCGTGGCAGCCGTCATTCCGAGAGTGTGTGAGGATTTTGTTTTTCTGTCATTCCGAGCACAGCGAGGAATCCCGGATGTTTCTGCTTTTCCTGTGTTTTTTCGGGATTCTTCACTTATTTGAACGCACCTCGCGGACTCGTTTGCTCGCTCCGCCTCCGGCTACGCTAATGGCGGCCTCCGTTCAGAATGACACAAAAATTCACGCATTCTTAGGACTGAGCGGACGCGGCTTTGGCGCCCGGCGTTGCCGCGCTAGAATTGAGCCATGCTGGGCGAAGTGCGACGGCCCGAACGGGTCGCCGAATTGATCTTACGCGAATTGTCGCTGATGTTGTTGCGGGACCTGAAAGATCCGCGCTTGCGCGGAATCACTATCACTTCGGTGCGGATGAGCGATGATTTACGTCTCGCACGCGTTTATTTTTCCCATCTATCGGGAACCGCGCATGCGCCCGAGGCAATCGCCGGCTTCCATAGCGCGGCTGGATTTATCCGCCGTCAAGTCGGACGTGCGCTAGGCTTGCGCTATACGCCCGAACTGGAATTCCAATTTGACCCGGGTCTGGAAAAGGCGGCGCGCATCGACGCTCTGCTGCGCGAATCCCGCTCCAGAGAATGAGTCGCACGCGAACCTTGGCGCGTGCGTGATTAGTGGTCAAATCGATTCGTATTCCGCGGTTCGAGTTTTTGCATGGAATGGCTGACGCTTGATGGATGGAATTATCCTGGTCGATAAGCCGGCCGGTCCGACTTCCGCTGAAATCGTCCGCAAAATCAAGGCGGCCATCAGGGCGCACTCGCGTTCGGCGCCGCGCGTGGGTCATCTGGGCACGTTGGACCCGTTCGCCACCGGCCTTTTGCCCATCATGGTGGGTGAAGCAACCAAGCTGGCGCCTTTTATTCAGGCCGGTGAGAAGGAATACGAGGGCACAATCGCGCTGGGAGTCGAAACTGACACCCTCGATCCAACTGGAACGCCGGTCCGGACTGCGGCGGTGCCAAGCTTGGACGCGGCTCGGCTGACGCGTCTGGCCGCGGCGTATAGTGGCAAAATCGAGCAGGTCGCGCCGATCTTTTCGGCAATCAAGCGCGGTGGAGTGCCACTCTACAAGCGCGCTCGCCAGGGCGAGGAGATTGTCCCACCCCGGCGCTCGGTCGAGATTATGCGGCTCGAACTGGAGGCGGCCGATCCCGCACATTTGCGCTTTTTCGTAGTGTGTTCCGGCGGCACCTATATTCGTTCGCTTGCTCGCGACATTGGCGCGGAACTTGGCAGCGCGGCGCATCTGGCGTCGCTGCGCCGGATGCGCAGTGGCGGTTTCCGTGTCGAGCGCGCGTGCTCGTTCGAACAAGTGCTGCGTGGTTTGGAAAGCGGCACGGGCCCGCCGCTCATCGCTCCGCGCGAGGCGTTGCCCACGCTTGCGGAGGTGGAAATCGATGCCGCGCGCGAAGAACGCCTGCGTTATGGCGATGCGCGCGCGCTTGACGGCATGGTGCCGTCCGGCGCCGGCTTGTTCAAGGTAATTGCGCGTGGCGAGCTTGCCGCCATCGCGCAAGCGAACTCGCGCCTCACCGCGACTATCGCCCGGATTTTCAACCGGGAGACCGGGGGCGAACCTCAGATTGGCATCCGATAGCCATAGAATTCATGGTCTTCGTTATAGCCGCCCTCGCCGGCGCCGAGATGGGAGAAATCTCTTACGAACTCGATAGCCTCAATCCATTTGACTTGTTTGAAACCGAGTTCGTTTTCGCAGCGTAGCCGTAACGGAGCACCATACAGCACGCTGACCGGCGCTCCGTTCATTTCGTAAGCAAGCATAGTCAGATGGTGGCGCATATTTTCAATTTTGTGGACATCATAGTAACGGCCCCCTTCCGAACCGTCTGCAAATGAGTAAAAGACCGCGTAGCGCGCTTCGGGTTGGGGCTTGACTAGCTCGAGAATGTAGCGCATTGGCACGCCGCCCCATTTTGCTACGCCGGACCATCCCTGGATGCAGAAGTGGGCGGTGATCTGCTCCTGCTTCGGCATCGCTTTTAACTCCGCGAATGAAAATATCCTTGGATTCGCTACGATCCCGTCGATGCGCAAGGTGTAATTCGCAAAATTATCTTGAACGAGCGCATCGAATTCGCGGGAGTTCGGCATCGTGCCGTTGGGCCAGAAATGCGGAGAAATATCGGCTTCGGTGAACTGATTATTTGGATCCCACCATTCTGACAAACCCTTTATCCAACCAATCAGGAATTGCCCGGTTTTCTGCACCAGCCTTGCATGCCGCAGCGTTAGCGGTGTCGCGATGACCCACATCACGATCACCAACGCCATCGCGACTCCTATGATTATGAAACCGAGGTAGCCGTTGTTGTTCACGCCGGCGAACATATTATTCGCGTTCTGCCGCAATCCGGTGATGAGAATCATCGTGACATGCACGAAGATGAAGAAGACAAACCAGCAGAACACGATGAAGTGAATCGAGCGCGCCACCTGGCGGTGGACAACCCTGCCGAACCAGCCGAGCCGGTTCGAGATCGCGGGGGATTGCATCAGGCCGGTGGTGATTGCGAGCGGTGCCGCAATGAACACGGTTACAAAATAAGAAAGCAATTGCAGGCTGTTGTAACGAACCCAGCTGTCGTTAACCGGAAATGCCAGCGACATGTACTGCAACGCGGTTGATAACGAATTGGGGATAACCCCCCATGTGCGCGGCACCAGCCGCTGCCATTGATTGGTCGCGAACAGCATCACGTAAAACGCCACGCCGTTGATGACCCACAACATGTCACAGGAAAAATGCCACCATCGCGCCAAGCCGATCGAGTGACGAATGCCCGGAATGCCGAGCCATCCGGGCAAGGTGACGGCATCATCCTTCGCCGTCCAGATGCGATCCGTTGGAACCTCGCGTTGAAAGCGAAGCCATTCGGTGCCCGGTGTGCAATCACGGTTCCAATAAAGACGGGGGTGGTCGGCGAGGATTTGGATACCGGCCCGGAGAATCAGAAACATCAGGAATAGATTGAAAAAGTGCTCCAACCGCAACCACAGCGGGAAACCGGAGTAAGCAATCGGTACCGCGGTCTGACCCGGATAACGGACCAGAAACTCCTTGACTGCGGGGATTTGCCGCACCTCTTGCGCGACCGGAACTCCGATCGCAAGGAACGCGATACCGATGGGGATGAACCACGCTAGATTGAACCAACGTTTGCCCAACCGGACCCGCGGCATGACACCCCAGTGCTGCGGTACCCAATGGGTTAGAAGCACCCGGTCATCCGCGTGCGTGAGTTGCTCCTCAAGTGGTTCCAGGCGCTCGTCGGCATGTTCCATCGCTTCGATGATCGATCCGTACCGGCGTCGATGCAACTTTTCATCGCGCTCCCGGTAGCAGCGTAAAGCGCAAGACGGATAGGTGAAGTGTTCGTCAGCGAATGTCCGCAAGTCTGAGTGATGGAAGAGCGTTGAAGCGGACTTTTGATTTTCGGCGGTAATGATAGCGGGCCGTGCTCATAGCGGAGCGAAACGTGCTATGTCGTTTTCTGCATAACTCGTCCGCCAGCGATTGCTTGCGCGGCTCGGGCCACGGCCAAACTCGGCGACCCAGCGCACGACCGCCCGAGGCAGGAGTATCGAGCGATGACCAACAATGAACGGCAAGGATCAGCCCATACTTACGACGTCATAGTCGAGCGAGACGTGATGGTCGCGGTGCGCGACGGGGTGCGGCTGGCCACTGATGTCTATCGTCCGTCGCTCGCCGGCGCGGCCGTGGCAGCCCGTTTTCCAGCTATCATCGAGCGCACTCCGTACGATAAAGACTCGCCGCGTTTTGTCCTTCATGCGCGCTTCTTCGCGCAACATGGTTATGTCGTCCTGATGCAGGACGTGCGCGGGCGCGGAAAGTCCGGCGGGGAATGGCATGCGTTCGCGCGCGAGGCCCCCGACGGCTACGACACGATTGAATGGGCCGCCGCGCAGCCGTGGTGTACCGGCAAGATTGGCACAATAGGCACCTCGTACATGGCGGCGGTGCAGAGCGCCGCGGCCACACTTAACCCGCCCCATCTGGCGGCAATGTTCGTCACCGAGGGGCCGTCGGATTATTACTCGTGCTCGATGCGCCATAATGGCGCGCTCGAACAGCGCTTCCTCATCTATGCCTTCCACATGGCGGTGAGCAGCCCGGAGGCGCGCGCCGACCCGGCCCTGCGATTGGCGCTGCGGGAGGCGCGCGACAACCTCGGGCAATGGCTCAAGCGTCTGCCGCTCAAACCGGGCGCCTCGCCTCTGCGCCTGCTGCCGAATTACGAGCGGTGGGCGCTGGATCTCCAATCGCGCGCTACTTATGACGAATATTGGACTCAACGTGGCTACGCGATTCATGAATATTATGACGAGCACGCCGACGTGCCGACGGTCTATTTCGGCTCATGGTACGACTCGTACGCGCGCGCGACCGTAGAAAATTTCATCGCACTCAGTCGTCGTAAACGCAGTCCGCAGCGGTTAATCATGGGGCCGTGGCTTCATGGCGTGCGGGCCGATGATGACGGCGCCGGCGAGGTTTACTTCGGACCGGCCGCGCTCGAAAATTACGACAGCCTCCGCCTGCGATGGTTCGATCAATGGTTGAAAGGATTGGAGACTGGTGTGGCGTTGGAGACACCCGTGCGCATCTTTGTCATGGGCGGCGGCGGCGGCCGCAAATTCGTCGACGTGCTGGGCCTCAATGGCCGCCTGGAGCACGGCGGCGATTGGCGCGACGAAAAGGAATGGCCGCTGGCACGCGCCCGCGATACTCCGTTTTATTTGCATCAGGACGGTGCCCTCGCCATCAATAAGCCAACCGTTGCGGCAAGCGTGACGACCTATCGCTTCGACCCGCGCGAGCCGGTGCCGACGATCGGCGGATGTATTTCGGTGGGATTCGAGTTCATGCCGGCGGGTGGCTTCGATCAACGCACGCGTCCGGCCACCTTTGGGACTGACGAATCATTGCCGCTGGCCGCGCGTCCGGACGTGCCGACGTTCATAAGCGAGCCGCTTCAGCACGACGTCGAAGTGACCGGCACTATCACTGTAAATCTGTGGATATCATCTTCGGCCACCGATACGGACTTTACCGCCAAGCTTATCGACGTATACCCGCCGAATGCGGATTATCCCGGCGGCTACGCGCTCAATTTGACCGATTCGATCATTCGTGCGCGTTATCGGAATTCCTATTCAAAACCGGAGTTGATGAGGCCGGGAGAAATCTATCAGCTCAGTTTTCAGCTCTATCCAATCAGCAACCGCTTCATGAGCGGGCATCGGCTGCGCGTGGATATTTCTTCGTCGAACTTTCCCCGCTTCGACGTGAATTTGAACAACGGTGGGCCACTGGGAGTCCCCGGCCCGATCGTGATCGCCGACAACACTATTCATCATGACGCCGCCCATCCGTCGCATCTGCTGATGCCGGTGATTGCCACATCTGGCTGATTCACATCGCCGGCGATCGACCGCATTAGCGTAAAGCCATTCTTTAGCATCGGACAGCAGATGGCTGGCGTTCTGGTCCCAATTGTCCAACGAGTCGCGTGCTTTACAACGGTCGTGGATGCGCGCTAATGCGGATGAAGCATCGCCGGTCGAATTTCGGGGAGCAGCATGATGGGAAATCGCAGCCGCTATTCCGATCAGGGCGGGATCAGGGTTGCCGCCGGATGGACACTGAGCCGACTGACCCCGCCGAGCACCTTGTTCGGCGCCAACGGCATGCGCTTCGGACCTGACGGCCGCCTGTATGTCGCGCAGGCTTTCGGCAGTCAGGTTAGCGCGGTGGATATCGGCAGCGGGGCGGTCAGCACGGTCAGTCCAATCGGCGGCGAGATAGTCGCCCCGGATGACCTCGCCTTCGACTCTCGCGGCGTACTGTACGCGACCGAGGTGATGAGTGCGCGGGTATGCGCCCGCTCGCCCAACGGCGCGTTGCGCATCATCGCCGACCAAGTGCCCGGCGCCAACGGCATCACCGCGTATCAGGAGCGCCTGTTCATGGATGAATGCCGTCCCGACGGCCGCCTCTTCGAACTGTTTATAGACGGCCGCGCACCGCGCCTGTTGGCGGAAAATCTGCCCTTGCCCAACGCGTTGGCAGTTGGCCCCGACGGCAATATCTACTTTCCCGCGATCGGCGCCAACGAAATCTGGCGCGTGCCATTGTCCGGCGGCCGCCCCGAGCGCTTTACGAATCAAGTCGCGATCCCGACGGCGGTGAAATTCAACAGCAAGGGCGAGCTACTTTCCACCCAAGGCCGCAGCGGAGAAATTCTGCGCTTCGATTTGCAAAGCGGCAATTGTACCGTGGCCGCGACGATGCGTGCGGGTATCGATAATTTCGTCCTGACCGGCGATGACCGTATGTTCGTCTCACATTTCGTTGACGGCGGCGTCGCCGAAATCATGGCGGATGGACGCGAGCGGGTGCTGGTCGCGCAAGGCTTTCTTGGTCCACTGGATATCGAAATAGCTGGCGATGGGCGGCTCTACGCGGCTGACGGTATCAGTATGGCGGTGGTGGAGCGCGACGGCGCCTCACGCCGGGTCGGTATGCTGTTCGACGGCCACTTCCCTGGCTTCGTGCGCGGACTGGCGGCTGCGAGTTATGGCGCGCTGGTCACCACTACTTCCGCCGGTGCGGTTGTCACCTACCATCCGGTCACTCATGAAATGACGGAGCATGCCGCCGATTTGCAGGAGCTGTATGGCGTTGCAGTGGCGCCCAGCGGCGCGATCGTGGTGGCCGAGGGAGGCGCTGGACGCGTGCTGCAAATCGACCGCGCCGAGGTCAGTGTGCTCGCGCGCGGCCTTGACCGCCCCACTGGTATCGCCAGCGGCGGCGATGGTTCATGTTATGTCTGCGAAGCTGGCGCGGGGCGTGTCGTCGAGGTTAACGACGGCGTTAACCCCGTACTGGGGGGGTTGCGTGAGCCGCAAGGATTATTGCGCGTAGGCGATGAACTGTTCGTGATCGACGCGGGTGCGCACGAGCTCATCGTATTTTCTTTGCGCAGCAGGCAGCGCGAAATCGTCGCTTCCAATTTGCCCGTGGGCGCGCCTCCTGGCGTGACGCCCAAAACCCTGATGGGTATTGCGGGACTGCTGCCCGGCCCGCTGCGTCCGTTCGCCGGCCTTACGCGCGCGCCTGACGGTACCATCTACGTTGCCGCTGACGGCGACGGCAGCGTATTGTCTGTGCGCCGCGCTTAACGAGTGACAATAACTGGCCGCGTCCTTGGCGAGGTTCATACGAGTCGACAAATTGCAAAACTATCGCGGATTCGAGGCTTCAATAGAATAATCGAAAAAGGCCCGTTTCACCCCTGCTTGGCGCTCAAGTGCCATATTCAGAATCACCATAGCTTCAGCAATAAGACGATCATCCCGGTCTGGATTGCCGACCGGTAAAGGGCCACTGGGGAATTTCCCGCCATGAAATAGATTGTTCCGAAGCCGGCCAACCGCGAGAAACAAGTCGCTTACTGTCTCTATAGCGTTCTCCTTTTTCCAAGCAAGGCGATTCTCCTTCGATACTTGGGTCTTTGGCGGCGTGTGTAGAAAAGTATCCATTTTTCCCGAGTTCCGCATTTCGTTTAGAAATGCCGGCCCAAGACATCTAGCGAACGCCTTCCAATCAGGACTCGCCAGATACAAGTTCTTGGCGTTTTGTTGGGGCGCACTCCACCGCGCGGATTTGAGAAAACCGCCGCGTTTCAGAGCGTACTCGAAACGAGAGAAAAACACGAAGAACTCAATTCCCTTAGCTGGTAAATAATTGATCAAATCATCTATTGACGTTCCCATATCTGATCCGATCTTTTAAGATTTCTGGCAGCTAATTTCAATCGTTGCGAGTAGCTGGGCGTGCCCGCAGCATGTTAAGCTTCCAAAAACGCGATTAAATCTCGAAACCTTTGATCCTGTCTCCTCGGACCGCCACCCCAGGACCGATGTCCCAGCCTACCTAAGACGTGAGTTCATCGACCGTAGGTACCCTCAAAAGGTGGGTGGTGAGCCAACCTTCCGCATGGATTCGCGCTTGGTGCGTCCGCTAGCGACCACTAATGACGGTCGTGGTCAGCGTGATGCTCGTCTCCTCCTTCATGGTGGCGTTCGGCGTGTTCATGGTCATCGCGGTCTCGTCGTGGGGCTCGCGTTTCATGATCGTGATCATAATGGCCGTAATAGACTGGTGGTCCGGGCGCGTAGGCATAAAACGGATATTCATAGCCTGACGCCGGATAACCATACCCTGGTCCAGCGTAGCGGTCTTCGAAACAGCCTTGCAGCGCCGCCGTTGTGAGCACGATCATCAAAGCCACCAGGACCGCAAGGATTTTAGACTTCATAGGATATGCACCTCGCACAGAAGAGGAGCATCGCCCGTACCGTCCAGGAAAACGTGGCAAAACCAAATCGGAGATGCTGACGCGGTGAAAAACGTCAATCGCGAGATTGCTCCGACTTCGGAGATGGTGCGCCGATTTGACATTTTGCGCGCCCGCCTGAATGTCTGTTAATCTGAAGGACGCCAATTAACCGCTCGGCGCGACCCTTCCATGATAAACTTTACACGCGCTGAAGCCTCTGGTAGCCTTGCCGTTTGAATCAAAAAACAAGGGAAAATACGTAGACCTGATGCCCCTCGAGGTTGCCCGCAAACGGGAAATCATCACGACGTTCGCCAACTCGGCGAATGATAGCGGTTCATCCGAAGTTCAGATTGCGCTGTTCAGCGCGCGTATCGAGCAACTGACCGCGCATCTCAAGACTCACGCGAAAGACCATCATTCGCGTCGTGGGCTGTTGCGTCTGGTTGGCAAACGGCGGCGCTTGCTGGACTATCTGCATGGGCAGGACTTCGACCGCTACAAAGGGCTGATTGAAAAGCTGGGCATCCGCAGATAGGCCGGACTCGCTCGACCCTTTCGCGCCGTGTGCTCGCCGGGTTCAGCAGGCGCATCAAGACCAAGGCTCCGCGGCTCTCGCGCACACGCAGCCGAGCCTTCCCCTCTTCTTTCAGGTGTAAAGCAATGTATCGAAAGCTAGAGATTCAGTTTGCCGGCCGTCCTTTGTCGTTGGAGACCGGGCGGCTGGCCAAACAGGCGCATGGCGCGGTGCTCGCGCAATATGGCGAGACGGTGGTGCTGGCGACTGTGGTGTCGGCTTATCAAGGACGCGACAAGACTGATTTTCTGCCGTTGACGGTCGATTATCAGGAAAAGACCTTCGCCGCCGGCAAAATCCCCGGCGGTTTTTTTAAACGCGAAGGCCGCCCTTCGGAAAAAGAAATCCTGACCTCGCGGCTTATCGACCGCACCATGCGGCCATTATTCCCGAAAGGTTATGACCGGGAAACGCAGATCGTCGTGACCGTCTTGTCGGCCGATCGCGACAATGACTCTGATATGCTTTCGCTGATTGCCGCTTCGGCGGCGCTCGAGGTCTCGGATATCCCGCATAACGGACCGGTCGCGGCGGTGCGAATGGGCCGGATCGACGGCCAGCTCGTGGTTAATCCTCGGCTCGGTGACCTTGAGCGCAGTGATATCTCCCTCGTGGTTGCGGCCAAGCCTGACGCGATCGTGATGCTCGAGGGGGGCGCCGAGATCGTCGAGGAGGAAGTGATCCTGGAGGCATTCTTTACGGCGCAAGAAGAGATGCGCCCGGTATTCGAGCTGCAGCAGGAGTTGCGCAACCTGGCGGGCAAGGCCAAGCGTGAGTTCGCGCCCAAGCAATATGACTCGCTGCTGCTGGCCGCAGTCAAGGAACGGATGGCGGCGGAACTTGAAGAAGCACTTCACATAAGTGGCAAGAAAGACCGCAGTGCCGCGCTCTATGCCCTTTCGGACCGCGTGGTCGAGGAGTTCGGACCGCGCTTTCCAGAGCGTTCACACGAAATCGCCGAGGCCTGCGAAAAGGTTTTGCGCGACCGGGTCCGCCGCGTGATTCTGGAGCAAGACCGGCGTATCGACGACCGCACGTCAACCGAAATTCGGCCATTGGAGGCGCAGGTGCAGATCCTGCCCCGTACTCATGGTTCGGCTTTGTTTACGCGCGGTGAGACGCAGGCGTTGGTCACCGTGACGCTGGGCACCTCGTCTGATGAGCAGAAGATCGATGGGTTGCTGGGCGAACGTTACAAAAAATTCATGCTTCACTACAATTTTCCACCGTTTTCAACCGGTGAGGTGAAGTTCCTGCGGGGACCGGGCCGGCGTGAAATCGGCCATGGCGCGCTGGCCGAGCGCGCGCTGACTCCCGTATTGCCGCCCGAAGAGGATTTTCCATATACGGTCCGCGTCGTCTCGGAGGTACTCGAATCCAATGGCAGCTCCTCAATGGCGACCGTATGCGGTGGCAGCCTGGCTCTGATGGACGCGGGAGTGCCGATCAGAGCGGCGGTGGCGGGTATCGCGATGGGCTTGGTCAAGGAAGGGGAGCAGGTTCGCGTGCTGACCGATATTCTCGGCGACGAGGATCATCTGGGCGACATGGATTTCAAAGTTGCCGGCACCACCGAAGGCGTCACCGCGATCCAGATGGATAACAAAGTCGGCGGCGTAACCCGTGACGTGATGCGCCAGGCGCTCCATCAGGCGCGCGATGCTCGATTATTCATTCTGGGCGTGATGCAACGGGCAATCGAAGCGCCGCGCGGGGAAGTCTCCGCCTACGCTCCGCGGATTGTCACGATGCATATTAAGCCGGACAAGATTCGCGATCTGATCGGACCGGGTGGCAAGGTGATTCGCGGGCTGGTTGAGGAAACCGGCTGCAAAATCGATATCGAAGACGATGGTACGGTCTTGATCGCTTCGTCCGACGGCGTCGCGATGGAAAAGGCGATTAGCGCGATCGAAGGCATCACTGCCGAACCCGAAGTTGGCCGCATCTATAAGGGCACGGTGCGCAAAATCGTGGAGTTTGGTGCGTTTGTTGAGATTTTGCCGGGCACCGATGGTCTGTTGCATATTTCGCAACTCGCCGAACATCGCGTGCGCCGCGTCGAGGACGTAGTGCATGAGGGTGATGAGATCATGGTGAAAGTGCTGGAGGTCGATCGCGGCGGGAAAATTCGCTTGTCGTTGCGCGAGGCGCAGAACGAACTGGAACAGAAGGGCAAATAAGTCAGCACCATGATTCGCAAGAGCATCCTCCCCAATGGCGTGCGGGTCCTGACTGAAGCGATGCCGCAGGTGGTGTCTTCCACTATCGGGATATGGGTCGAAAACGGTTCTCGTTACGAAGAATCGGCACAAAGCGGAGTATCGCACTTTATCGAGCATCTGCTGTTCAAAGGCACGCGCAAACGCACCGCCGCACAGATTGCCGAGCAAATCGACGCGGTGGGCGGCGTGCTCAACGCCTTCACCGGCAAGGAATACACTTGCTATTACGTCAAGGTCCTGGGCGAGGATCTGCAAATGGCGACTGATTTGCTGGCCGACATTTTTCTCGATTCCATTTTCGCCCAGGAAGAAATCGATCGTGAACGTCAAGTGGTACTTCAAGAAATCTCTCAGGCCGAGGATACCCCTGACGACTTCATTCACGACTTGTTCAATTTGAATTTCTGGCGTGGGCATCCGCTGGCGTTGCCGATCTTCGGCTCGGTCGATACCGTAAACGCGATCGGACGTGAAATGCTGGTGAGTTTCATGGCTGACCGCTATCGCGCCGGCCGGGTGCTGATCGCGGCGGCTGGTATGGTGGACCATGAACGTCTGACGGACGATTGTGCCCGGCTGTTTGGCTCAATCGTCGGCGACGGCCGCCCGCAGCCGGTTACGCCACCGACCGAACGAGTGATGGTGCTCAACCACAGCAAGGCGCTCGAACAGGCCCACCTCTGCATTGGCGGACCCGGATTGAGCCAGTCCGATTCGTTGCGCTATGCCGGCTACGTACTGAATACCGCTTTGGGCGGCGGCATGTCCTCGAGGCTCTTCCAGGAAGTGCGCGAAAAGCGCGGCCGCGTTTATAGCATCTACTCATTCATGCCGGCGTTCCTCGATTGCGGCTACTTCGCCATCTACGCTGGCACCAATCCGGAATGGGTCGATGAAGTTATTGAAGTAACGCTTAAGGAAATCAAAAAGATCACGCGCGAAGGGCTTAAGCCTGACGAGTTGGCTCGCGCCAAGAGTCAGCTCAAAGGCAACATGCTGCTGGGAATGGAATCGACCGAAAGCCGAATGAATCGATTGGCGCGCAACGAAATCTATTTCGGGCGGGAGATTCCGCTAGAGGAATTGGCTCGGGAAATCGAGCGGGTTTCCAATGACGAGGTCATGCAGTTGGCGGCCAGATGCTTTGCTCCGGCGCGGATGGGGTTGGTGCTGCTGGGAGATTTGAAGGGACGTCAACTGGGGACCGAGGTATGGTCGGCGCTTAACTGAATCTCACGCGATGCTTCAATATCGGTGCGCGGTCGGTCCATATCCGCGCCCGGCTCTTTGACCCGCGAAATCTTCAGATCAACAAGAGTACCCCAACAGCGCTGAATCCCAGCGGGTTAGTTCAGTGCTGTTGGGATGCTTGCGGGCCAAGCCGACGTGGTTGGCTCTTGAAGTAGCTGTTCGTGTTAGATTTTTCCGACGAGCGCGACGAGCCTGACGCCCTTCTTTTCTTTGGTCCGCTTCACTTTCCCTGGCTTCTTGGCTGGCTTTTGTTTCACCTTTTTTACCTTGACGAGCCCTCTGAGCGACACGGTCTGGGGTGAATTTAAAGCATTATCGTAAATTTCCAGACTGCCTCCCTGAAGGCCGCCCGAGGTCCCGCTGAAGGTCATTGCAATCACGCAGCGTCCTCCCGGTGGCAACAGGAGGCCCGGCGTGCATGAGCTGGACGAGATCGCGAAACCGGAGCCATCGCCGGTGATTGCGACGTTCTCGATGGTGACGGCCGCAGCGCGTTTGCTTCGCGGATTGATAAGGTTGACGACGCGCGGCGCACTGACTGCGGGCGACGTCCGCGCCAACTGAACGCGAAAACCAACAACCCTCGGACGCGTCACCAGATTAACCGCGACTTGCGGAAGGGAAAGCGTTGGGGTGGGCGTGGGCTGCCGCGGCGGAGCCAATGTTGGCGTGGGATCAGGGGTCAGGGTGGGTGTGCTGGCGGGAGTGACCGTTGGAGTAGCCGTCGGCGTGGGAGTGGAGGTGGGCGTGACGGTGGGTGTCGGTGCGGTAGTTGGCGTTATGGTGACAGTCGCGGTCGGTGTTGCCGAAGGAGTCGGCGTGGCATTGTCGAACTCCAGCACGCGGTTGTTGCCGGCATCCGCGACATAAAGGTTTTGCGAGGCGTCGATCGCGGTCGCTCCGGCGTAGGCCGGCGTTGCGCCAGGATTGGTTTGAAAGCACAGGCTGGCGGGACTGGCGTCGTCGGGTCCGTTGCCTAGATTGCATGAAGAGCCGCTGAAGTCGGTCTGTCCGAGGACTTGGGTGGCCGAAACGCTGCCCGGCGCATATTTCAGGATGCGATTGTTGCCACCATCGACGATATAGACGCTGTTATCGCTCGCAACCGCCACGCCGACCGGATCGCAGAGCGTACTCGCGCTCGCGGCTCCGCTCGAATTGCAAGTGCCACTTGAGAAGTCTTTGCCATCGGTGCTTTGTCCGAATTCGAGCTTAGCGGGGAAACCGCCGGAGGGCATGGGGCTCGGCAATGGCATGTTGAACTCAAGTACGCGGCTGTTGCCGGTGTCGGCCACGTACAGATCGCCTTTGGAGTCTGCCGCAACCGCATCCGGATTACACATGAGGTTGGCTGCGGGGGTGCTACCGCTGCCATCGGTGTTGCATTCAAGAGTGTTGAATGCGCCCGCCTGTCCGAAAACCACTGAGGCGGGTTCCGGCTGGACAGTTGACGGTGGAAATTCGAGTACCCGGCTATTCTTGGTGTCGGCGACAAAAAGGTCTCCACTACTATCTAGGGCAACGCCCTGAGGGTCACATAGGTCGGACTGATCTAGTGTCGCATTTAGACTGGAGGAATAATTGTAATCACACGCATTCGTGCTGAAATCGCCTTGGCCGAAGACGCGATCGGCGGCATACGGAGAATTGGTCGTCGAAGGATCCGTGAATTCGAGCACCCGATTGTTGAGCGGATCGGCTACATACAAATGATTCTTTCCGCTAACGGTTCCGAAGGCCAAACCCGGCTGTGACGTGCCGTCCGCGTTGCTGAAACACAAGGTCAAGGCGGTCGGTGGAGCGGCTTGTGGACTGCCGTTGCACAGACTTGACTTGAAATCGGGCTGGCCAATTACCAGGGCGGGCAGCTTCTTTCCTATGAAGTCCGCTCGGCTTTTCCAACCCAGCACCCGGTTATTGCCCACGTCGGCGACGTAGATGTAGCCGCTGTTCGGATCGGTTGCGATTCCCGCCGGATCGATGACGCCATTGGCATCGGTGAAATTGGGCGTCGTGGCGGAAAAACCGATTTGGCCCGCAACGTAATCCGCGGCGGTGTCGCCAGCGGTTGCGGTTGGGCTGGGTTGCGGAGAGGCGTTGCCAGGCGCCAAATAGACCACCACGCGATTATTGGCCGCGTCAGCGACCATAAGATCGCCGGCGGTGTCGGCAGTCAGCCCCAGCGGAAAACCGAGCGGGTTCGATGGAGTAATGTCGAGATCGGTGTTTAGCTTCAACACCGGGGCCGAGCTGCTGGTGCTACCTCGTGCATACTCGATAATCGTGCTAGTGCGCGGATTGGGCGGTGGCGGCGGTGGCGCAGACACCATATAGAGATTATCGCCCGCGTCAAGCGCGATTCCCGCTGGCCCCACGTTATTGCCATGAGTCACAGTCGCATTCGGATCATTCGAAGGATTGTTAGCGGCGCCGAACGGACCTGGATATTCGACCACACGATTGTTGCCAGGGTCGGAGGCGTAGAGATTGCCGCTCGTATCGACGCCGAGCCCCACTCCGTGAAAACCTTGCAGGCATAATAAATTCAGGGCCGTTGCGGGTGGGGCACTGCCTTGGTCGCATTGGCTTGCGCCAACACCCGTTTGGCCGAACACCACGTCGGCGGTGACGTCGCCGGCGCCGGATGGAGACGGATTCGCGATAGGATCGAAATATTCCAGGATGCGGTTGTTGCCGGTATCGGCGACAAACAGGTTGTAGTTCTCATCGACGGCCAGACCTTCGGGTGCACATAGATCTGTCGCATTGACGGTACCGCTGCTATCACAAGTCGCGGTGGTGGCATTAGGTTGGCCAAATACCATTCGGGCACTTAAAGGTGAGTTCTGATAGGGCGCCGCGAACAGGAGCACGCGGTTGTTGCCGGTATCAGCAACATAAAGATTATCTTTTCCGTCCACCACGAGCCCTTCGGGATCGCACAACGTGGTGGCGTTGGGAGCCGGCAGGCCTTGATTGCACCGGTAAGAGTAGACGTCCGCTTGGCCGATGACCAAATCCGCCGCGTTTCCGCCAATGAACGAGTCGAAACTCTTCCATCCGAGTACGCGATTATTGCCCGAGTCCGCCACGAAAATGTGACCCGCGTCGTCGAGCGCGATAGCCGACGGTCGGTCCAATCCTTGGGCATCGACGAAATTCGGCGCCGAGTTGGACAAATCGATTTGGCCGAAGACGTGGCTGGCAATGGGATCATTCGGCTGCGTCGTGCTAGCAGCCAGATACCCGGCGAAAGCTAGAAGAGCGGCGCCGAGCGCCACTATTCCGCCCGGCAATGAACGTGTGCGCTTCATTGGATCGAAAGGCGAGAGCAACTCTAACCTGCTATTTCTTACATTAACTTTCTATAGTTTAGGCGTCTTAGCATCTGTGTTCATTTATTTCAACTGATTTGCAATGGAAAGTAACAATAAGTGCCTTTCCGGTTTGATTCGCAATCTGGCGCGAGTTTTTCGTGATTTTTTCCGTTTGCGCGCCAGCGCGAAAGATGCCAAGGGATGATCGAAATATCTTAAAGATCTTGTCGCATGACGCGATCGGCACGGAAGCCGTGCCGGGCTGTGAAACAATTCAATCCGCCGGATTTAAGGAGAACGGGCAATGGGTAGCCGCCAACCAACTAACGGCGAGACGCGGCCGATTTCGCCCACGAAGTTATCCCATGCCGTGTTTCGCACCACCCGCCTTGCGGAGATGGTGGAATGGTACAAGGCCGTGCTCAACGCCGAAGTCCTGTACGAGAGTGAATTTCTGGTGTTTATGACGTACGACGAGGAGCATCATCGGATTGCGTTAGCGGCGGTCCCGGGATTGACCGAAAAGCCGAAACGCAGTGCCGGCCTCGACCATCTCGCGTTTTTCTACGCGAGCTTCGCTGACTGGATTACCACCTACGAGCGGCTGAAGGCGGCGGGGATAACGCCCCGCGTCCCGATTCATCATGGCTTGACGATGTCGTTGTATTACCGCGACCCCGACGATAATGGCGTCGAGTTGTCCATTGATAATGTCGAAAAGGCGATGTGGCACAGTTGGATGCGCGATCGGCTGAAAGAAAATCCGATGGGAATCGCGCTGGACCCCGACGAGTTGGCGCGCCAATATCACGCGGGAGTGCCGGAGTCTGAACTGCGGCGCTTCGAGGCTGGACCGCGCAAGCTCGACCCGGAAATCATGCGCCGCATGCTCGATTGAGAGGCGTAGGAAGAGCGCTGACGCTATCACGTCGCACGATAACCTCTCAGGATGAAGATGTGGGGATGGGCGGCCTGACCTGAGCCGCTCATTTAATCTCTTTGAGGAGATCATCTCATGGCAGCGACCGCACAAAGAATCTCTGGCTATGAAATTGATGTTGAAGACGTCGAGTATCTCCGCCACGGTGATACACCGCTGCTGGCTCGCATGTTCAAACCGCGAGGCGCCGGACCTTTTCCCGCCGTGGTCGAGCTTCACGGCGGTGCGTGGTGCCTGGGCGATCGCCTGCAGGACACGCGGATCAACGAGCAGCTAGCCCGTAGCGGTATCGTGGTGGCGGCGCTTGATTTTCGCGTGCCGCCGGTGGCGTCCTATCCCGGCTCCGTGATGGATATCAATTTTGGCCTACGCTGGTTCAAGCGCCAGGCAGCCAAATTGGGCAGCCGTCCCGACATGGTGTGCACTTTTGGCATCTCCAGCGGCGGACATTTGGCGATGCTGCTCGGAATGCGGCCGCGTGATTCGCGCTATGTGGCCATCCCGCTGCCCGGCGATGGTATCGCGGCCGACGCGACGGTGCGCGGCGTGATCATGGGGGCCCCGGTAATCAATCCGCTGGGCCGCTATCGCTATGCGAAGGGGCTCAAAGAGAGTGGCAAATCTTATCCGGAGTTTGTGGATTTGGTGCTGCCGCTTCACGACAAATACTGGCAAACCGAAGATGCGATGGCTGAGGGTAATCCGGTGATGGCATTGGAGCGCGGCGAACGGGTTGAGCTGCCGCCGGTACTCTACATTCAGGATAGCCGCGACATCGTACATCCGCGGCCTCAGCTCGAGCGTTTCGTCGAATTATATCGCAAGGCCGGAGGCCAGGTTGACCTGGAACTGTTCGAGGGCGCCGGCGACGCCTTCGCGCCGCACAACCCGCCGCACGCGTTGAGGCGCATGCTCGCGAAACAGGACCCCGCCTCGCCCGCGGCTGTTCGCGTTATCGAAAAAATGGTCGCGTTCGTCCGTGAGCATACGCGGTAAGCAGGCTGGCGATGCCGGCGCGCATCGCGTGGGGGGCAAATAGCCTTGGCGATGCTCTGCCCAAGGGTGATTTTGTCATTCTGAGAGTGTGCGAAGATTTTGTTTTTCTGTCATTCCGAGCGCCACCAGCGGGAGCCGCTCCGTGCGGCGAAGCGAGCAGGCGAGTCGGCGAGCTGCGTATGAAACCGAGGAATCCCGGATCTTTTTGCTTTTCCTGTGTTTTTTCGGGATTCTTCACTCATCTAAACGCACGTCGCAGACTCTGACTCAGAACGCGACTCGCCGACTCTCCCGCTCTTTTGCGGGGGAGAAAGAGAGGGGGTGCAGGCTTGTGATTTATCAACAGCCTGCTAGAAAGCCCGCTTCGCTTTACCCGCGGACGTAAGGCGGCTGGCCAAACCCCCTGGCGCTCGTTATGGGCGCCCGCAGACACTTCGGAACTTTCCATCCCTTCGCACAGTTGAAATAGTGCTATAGTTTTCCGCACGCGTGCCGCGTCTGTGAGTCCAGCACGCCGAGGCGTTGTGCGCTTCTTCGGAGCCGCGTGCGTCACGGCCAAATTGGCGAATCGATGCATTGGCGCAAACCGGAGCAGGAGGCCCGTATCAAGATGTGGCGAAGGATCGCCGTCTTTATCGTGTTGGCGTTAGCCGTTGTGCCTTTAATGAGTTGTCAGAAAGCACAGCCCAAGGCGGCCTTTGATCCCGCTACGGCGCAGTCCTTCTTCCCGCTCGTGGCAAACGCTACGTGGACTTATCAAATCAAGAGCAAAAGCCAGCGGGCCAATTATGTCGTCACCGATCGAGTGCTGGGTGTCAAATACGTGCCGTCGTTGAACGTCACCGGCGAAGTGGTCGAAGAATACTACAATATGAACCGTGGCGGCACACGCCCAATCGTGTATGTGACGAAAAACGGTTACCTGACCCGGCTGTCGGGGCTTGACTATAAGAAAAATTCGATTGAGGCGCCGGCCTGGGGCCGTTCTGAGGACGGCATGTTTCTGCCGCAGCGGTTGACCCCGAACCTGATCTGGAAAAACACAATTTTTCCGTTTGGCCATATGCCGGGATCATTCGATATCAAACAGACCCATAGAAGTTACTTCGAAGCCGGCGAGGTGGTGGTGCCGGCGGGTCATTTCTCGAACTGCATCCGTATCGAAACCCAGGCCCAATACGAGGGCGGCACCTACGCAAAAATGAAGGCCAATATGCGGCTCATCTATAAGGATTGGTACGCGCCGCATGTCGGCCTGATCAAAACGGTGGCGTCGGAGGACCGGCCAAACGGCCGTGAGATGGAACAGGTCCAACTGCTTCGTTTCAACATTCCCAAAAACCAAGCCGCCGCTGATGGGACTACCGCCGCCGAGACGGATAGCGCGAAAACGTCACGATAAGGTGAGGGGCCCGGCACTGCGTCTGTCTCCGCAAATCATCTCAAGACGGGCATTGCCGCTCTTTCCGCCGCTACGTTTGAAATGATACGGTGCGTCACGGGTTCATCCGGCCTTAACCGTGAATAGAGGAGTCGCGTTGCCGAAGATGTTTAGCAAGACGGTTGTGGCGCTGACAGCCGCGCTTATGGCGGTTTCGGTGTGGGCCTGTATGGGCTCGTGGTCGTTCGAACCCTCGGCCAATTTTTTTCCGCTCAAGCCGAATGAAACCTGGAGCTATCGTATCCAGAGCAAGAGCCAGCGCGCGACTTATGTGATGACCGACCGGGTGGTCGGTTCCGAATATGTGCCCGCGCTCAAATTGACCGGTGAGGTGGTCGAGGAATACTACAATTTTGATCGCGCCGGATTACGGCCGGTGGTCTATTATCAGCGGCACGGTTACCTTACGCGGCTGTCGGGCCTGGAGTTCAAGAATCATAAGATCGAAGCGCCGGCTTGGGGTAAATCACTGGACGCCGGCTTTTTGCCCGACCGCCTGTCGCCCGATATGGCTTGGAAGAACGCGCTGTTTCCATACGGCAAACTGCCAGGCGCATTTGAAGTAGCGCAAAGCCATAAAACCTATTCCGAGCGGCATGAGGTCGACGTACCGGCGGGCCATTTCCACAACTGTATCCGGGTTGTAACCATGGCCGCGTACCAAGGCGGAGCGTATGCGGACCAGAAGCAGCCATTAAAGCTGGCTTATGTCGATTGGTATGCGCCCAACGTCGGGCTGGTGCGGACAATTGCCTATCAAGGCGGCCTCAACGGTCCCGAAATGGAGCGGGTTGAACTGATTCGCTTCAATGATGGAAGCAAGCGCGCCGCAGCCACCAAGACGTCAAAGGCGCCTCCATCCGAATCAATGCAGGCCAAAGCGCGATAACCGCCGCGCCTCGCCGCATCTTCACCTCTCCCAGCGGAGCAAATAGCCGATGCCGCTCTTTACCTCTCCTAGTCGGGAGAGGTCGCACGGCGATTTTGCCGCGCGGGTGAGGGGCAATTTGAAAGCATCCGCTGAATCCGCTCCCGCACTTGCCCGCGACCGTAGACGAGCGCTGCGCGGATATGGCACAGATTGCGCCTACACGGTTCTGCGCTTCTGGAACAACGAAATCATCGGTAATATCGAAGGGATGCTGCAAAGCATCTTCGACTATCTTTGAGATCTCTCGCCCGCGCCTGGGAGAGGTATTGAGACGTTAGCCGTTGGGCGGGGCGGGCGGGCTGCTCGTTTCGGACCCGACTTTATTACCGCGTTTAGGATAAATGACCGCGACCGCGTCAATATAGAAGCCGTTATGACCCGGTTCGCCGATTCGGCGCGTATGCTCCACCGCCCTGATGTATGAACCCGGATCAGAGTAGCCATTTTCCGAAGTGACCTTGTTCATGGTCTCGTTGGGTGTGGCGCCGTAAAGCAGATGCTTGATGTCCTGATGGTCGCTATTGAGAATCACCAGTGCGTCGGCGCCGGTTTCGCAGGCTTTGCTGCGCAAGGCGGGCAGCACGTTTTTCGTATTGTCCTTGAGGTCCGCCCAGGCCTCCACGATCGCAATCTGTTTTACATCTCCCACCGGCATGTGCTCGAGCACCGGCATCGCGCAGTCCGGTCCTTTGGCGGCGTGAATATAGGGAGCCAATTGGGTGACATCGACCTGCATCGGGGTCTTGGTCGCGCAACCGTCGATGGATGGACTGAACACCAGGCAGAGCAGGCCAGCCAGCGCCAAGACCCGCGCGCTGCGTCCCTTAGTGAACGCGCCGAGTGTAACGATGTCGAGCCGGTCAAAAGAATTCGCCACGCGCGTCAAAATCCGCATTCGGAAGGTCCGACCCTGGCCGGCTTGCGGATTCGCTCGTAGCACGGAGCCGCGTTTAGAACCGGAAAAATTGCAAGCCATATGTCGCTCCATCGAGAGGCCGTGCGCCTCAGCATAACTGAAAATCGGCTGGGCGCTAACCTCCGGCATCAGGTTGCGGCGCCGCTCGCGCATATGTTGCGTGTGGACTGGCTGTAGTATGCTTAACCCATGCGGCGAATCGCGCAGTTTGCACTTGCCGTATGGTTCGCAATTGTCACGGGCCTGGTGCAAGCGTGTGCGGGGCCGGCTTCAAGTGTGAATTTGCACACCCACGGTGCTTCGTCTGCGAGCACCGCCAGTTCCTTCGCGCCCGGTACTTACCCGGCATATCCATCCGCCAACTCCAGCCGCAGCGCTACCGGGTCGCGGGCTGATGCGAGTTCCTCCACGGGCTCAATCAGCTATCCGCCCGCCGTGAGTCCGGATGATTCGACGACTGGCTACACTAAAAATACGAGTGAGAGCGAGACACTGACGAACTATCTCAAGCATCATCGCTTGCCGCTGGTCGGCGCGGAGGTGCTGAACGGGCCAAACGGCAAGCGGAAAGTAATGTTGTATGGCTTTGTCGCGACTAATTTCGGCAAGGCGGACGCGGTCACCAAGACGCGCAGTTTCCTGCGCGACTCGAACCTCGCCGTGGATAATCGCGTGAATGTACGGCCTGAGTTGTTGGCGTCGGGAAGTTCTTCTTCGCCGAGCACACCCCCGGCTGCCACGAGCAGCGGCAGTTCGAGCGCGACCGGCGCATATCCAGGCGTACGCGGCTACATGGCGCAGGAGCAACAAGAGCAGGCGCTGGCGCAGCAACAATATGGCGGCGGCTCAACACTCAGCATGGTGCTGCCGCTCATAGCGCTGATTGGCGTTTTGGGCGCGGGCATCGCGACCGGCGGCGGTATTGGCGGCTTCGGCGGCACGATGGGGCCGTCGCCGGGCTTCTCACCTTATAACCCGTTCCCAACCTATCCCTCACCCGGATATCCAGGCTATTCAATTTCACCGCCGTATTCAGGCTATCCACCGGCGCCGCCGTACACCGGTTTTTCCGCCACTTCTCCCGGTTTTCCGCCGTATCCGTGAGGCGTTTGCACGCTAGCGCGAACGCGGCGCCATCTGTGTGACCGTCATCGCGGCGACGAGTTTACCCTCGGCATCGCGCACCTTGCATTCGACCACCAACACGGTGCGGCCGCGATGCACGATTTCCGCGTCGGCGTTGAGTCTGCCGCTATCGGTGTTGCGCACCTGATGGAAGTTGACCTGGAAGGTGAGTGGAATCAGATCGGGTCGCAGTTCGGCGGTCGGATTGAATTCCCACATACCGGCGATCGAAGCGGTCTCTTCCGCCAACGTCATAATCGCGCCGATATGGAACTTGCCAGTCAGAGGCGCATGTCGCGGTTGGAACTCGAGTTCAGCATGCGCCCGTCCTTCGCCGGCGCTGACAAACCTGGTGCCGAGCGCGCCGAGGGCGGTGCCACGAGCCCAGTTTTGGATTTGCGCGGCATATTCAGAGGGGTTCAATTTTTCACTCACCGCATTTCCTCAAATTCTACAACACCACGTGGAAGCGAATATGAATTATCCAGCGCGCAGCCACTCAAATGCCAGTAACAAGGGTCTTGAAGGGGCTGCGCGCCATTGCCATCCGTGCGCGCGCTCGCTTCGGCTGGCGCCTCGCCCGTTCGGTCGGGATGACAAACCTCTGCACAAACCCATATGTCATTCTGAACAGAGTCTGCCATTAGCGTAGCCATAGGCGGAGCGAGCAAACGAGTCTGCGAGGTGCGTTTGAAGAAGTGAAGAATTCCGGTTAAAAGCCCAAAAAATCGAGAAGATCCGGGATTCTTCGCTGTGCTCAGAATGACAAAATCACTTCTTGTGCAGAGCTTCCCTAGTGTGGCGTCTATAAAATATCAGTGACAAATGCCGACGGATGGATTCCCTTTTCTCTAGCTGAGTCCGCTGAAGAACGCGCGGATATCGTCGGCGAGCAGTTTCGGCTCCTCCATCGCGGCGAAATGGCCGCCGGCGGGCATCTTGGTCCAGCGCACGATATTGAAGGCCTGCTCGGCCCAGCTTCGCGGCGGCTTCAGAATTTCGCGCGGAAAAATCGCGGCGGCGGTCGGCGTCGCGGGGCGTTTTGTGGGATCCGGCCGCCACGGATGATGACGGGCTTCGTAATAGAGCCGCATCGATGAATTGATCGTTTGCGTCACCCAATAGATCATGATGTTGGTCAGGAGTTGATCCTTGCTGACACGCGTCTCAACCTCGCCGCTGCAATCGGTCCAGGTGCGGAATTTCTCGACGATCCAAGCGGCCAGACCGGCCGGCGAATCGTTAAGGCCATAGGCGAGGGTCTGCGGCTTGGTCCCCTGGATCCATTGATAGCCGGTTTCCTCGCGTTTGAATTTGTCCATATCGGCGAGGAAGATTTTTTCCTCATCGGACAATGGCGCCGAGCCGTCGCCGCGAGCGCCGCCCACGAAAACCAGGTTCAGATGGATGCCGTAGAGGCTTTCCGGATACGTTTCGCCCAGTCGCGACGTAATCGCGGCGCCCCAGTCGCCACCCTGCGCGCCGTAGCGGGAATAACCGAGTACCTCGGTCATCAGCTTGTGAAACATTTCGGCGATGCTCTGGATGTTCATCGCGCGCGTGCGCGGATGGTCCGAGAAGCCGTAGCCCGGCAAGGACGGCGCCACCACGGTGAACGAATGCGCGGCATCGCCGCCATACGCGGCGGGATCGGTTAGCATCGGAATCAGCCGGTTGAATTCGTAGACCGAACCGGGCCATCCATGACTCAGCAGCAGCGGTTTGGGATTGGGGCCGCGGCCTTTTTCATGAATGAAATGGAGGCCGAAACCGTCCACCTTGGCGCGGAAATGCGCGAAGCGGTTGAGTTCCGCTTCATGCGCGCGCCAGTCGTAGCGGGTGCGCCAATATTCGACCAACTCGCGCATATAGGCGAGATTACTGCCATATTCCCAGCCGCTATTCGGAATTTCATCGGGAAAACGCGTGCGCTCGAGCCGTGCGCGCAAATCCCCGAGCACTTCGTTGGGAACGTTGATTTTGAACGGCTCGATTCCGCTGGATGCCATTGTTTGCCTCCGCCGCGATGCTGGCCGGGATTTTCTTGATTCAAGTCTGAGTGGCGACGGGCGTGCGTGCAACCGCGAATGAAAATTATTTCGCCAGTTCCCGCTTCACCATCTCGCTGGCCAGTTTGCCATCCAGCCGCGCTCCGAACTGATCGCGCAGCGCCTTCATCAGCGGCCCGATTTGCTGCACGCCCGCCTGGATCTGTGACGCGATTGCCGTTTGCAACTCCTCGGGCGTGACCGCGGCGGGCAGATAGGAGTCGAGAATACGCGCCTCGCCTTCATACTGTTCGATCAGAACGGCGCGGTTGCCCTTGCGCGCGAACTCCAACGCTTCGTCACGCCGCGCACGCTCCTTTTTGATTACCTGAACGATTTCGGCTTCATTGGCCTCGCGCCGTACGTCTTTTTCAACGCGTGTGATTTCGCTCAGGACGCCGCGCAAGGTCATGGTCCTGAGCGTGTCGCCCGCCTTCATCGAGGCCTTCAGATCGTTGCGCAGTTTCTCTTTCACGGCACATCTTCTCCGCCAGATTAGCTCTCATTACTTTACGGAGCCGCGCCCGCGGTCGAAAGCGTTGCGAGCTTCATGGCGATGACTGCATGGATGTTGACTCGCAACCGTATATATGTTGATTCAGAATGGATTGAGCACTGAAATCCCGCGGCCACGACATTACAACCGAGCGGAGGTTTTTATGTTGAAGCACCTTCAAGAAATCCCGGAGTTCGGCAAACGGATAGACTTTGGCCGGACCGCCTCCGACTATGGACGATTTCGCGCAGGCTATCCGGACGAGCTTTATCGCCGGCTCGAAATTTTCGGCGCCGGTGTGCGCGGCCAGCGAATGCTCGATGTGGCGTGCGGCACCGGCTTTTTGGGACGCGGGTTCGTGCGTCAAGGATGCGCGGTGACGGGCGCGGATATTTCATTCGAGCTGATGCGGCAAGCCGCGCAACTCGACGCCGAGGCCGGGGTCGAGATGCGCTATCTGCGAGCGAAGGCGGAAGCGCTGCCATTTTCCGATCGCGTTTTTGACGTCGTCACAGTGGGGCAAGCCTGGCATTGGTTTGGCCGGTCTCGCGCAGCGGCCGAGGCGCGCCGCGTGTTGCGCGCGGGCGGATTGTTGGTAATCGCGCATTTCGACTGGATTCCGATCCCCGGGAACGTGGTCGAAGCGACCGAGCGTCTGATTGAGAAACATAATCCGCAATGGAAGCTTGGTGGCGGACTCGGGATTCATCCGCAATGGCCGCGCGATGCCGCGATTGCCGGTTTCGGCGAAATCGAGACGTTTTCCTTCGACGTGGCGGTGCGGTATTCCCATGAGGCGTGGCGCGGGCGGATTCGCGCCAGCGCTGGCGTCGCGGCGGCGCTCAGCGCGGAACGGGTGGCGAACTTTGATTGCGAACTTGCCGCGCTTTTGCGCGAGCGGTTTCCACAGGAGCCGATGGGCGTGCCGCATCGCACCTTCGCGACGGTCGCCCGCTCCCCGCGTAATTTCTGACGATCAGGCGAGAGAAGATGAATTATTCCAGCGCGGCCAAGGCCACGCTACGGAAGTCTGCCAATCCCAGGCTGACGAATGGAGGTCAGCATCGGCCTTTTGTTATCGAGGTCAGCTCTTTCCGAAGACTTGGGACCGTTTGAATTGGCGAGCCTTCTCCCAAGCGAGACTCAGTTCCTTCTTCAGAAAATCAACTCGGTCGGGGACCGGGACAGACATCACTTTAGATAGCTGAACCGGGCGCCGGCACATCAGATCTGGAGGAATTACGCGAGTTTCAGAGTCGCACGTAGCCGTATAAGCGAACGAAATAAAAAAAATCATCGGCTCTTCATCTTTCTGCCTCTGGAAAACCGCAATTTGCACCTGCTGAAAAAAGCCTTGTTCAGGTTCCTCCCGAGCGAACCACACGGGCTCGTTATGGTATCTAACCACGTATTGCCGCTCTTCAGATTCGCCCCCAAACTCGGCGACCGCCCCATCAAGGAAGGGGCTCAGAGACGGCGACTCAATCGGTCCATCGTATCCCAGCATCGTTGCGCTCATGGTTCTCGGATAGAAAGCCACTTGGATTCATTCGGCAAGATCGTGACTGCGTTAGTGGTATAGGACTCGGGTGCCCCTCCTCTCCTTATGACATTTCCATAAGGCCCGACAACCGGGCTCGCCCGAAATGGTACAGACAGCCCGGCTGGAGGAGGATTGTCAGGAATCTCAAATGCGATTTCGACTGGTTTACTTATGATCCCAAGCGCGTTCGCGGCAGCGGCACCAGTTGCATAGAGTTCGCTGCTAAGGTAAACGCGGCCGGAAGTTCCGGGATTTATAATGCCCGTGCAGATAATACCTTGTGCAGCTTGGCGAGATGTATAGTGATAAAGAGGCATGGAGTCTTGTACTGCAACGGATTTACGCATTGCAACTCGTTTTATTGTAGCCGATTCTATCTAGTAAGAATAAGGCGGAAATCAATTTTCGGCCTTGAGCGTCACCTGATTGCTAAGCAGAGTGTAAATTTCCGGCGCTTTGTCTCCCGAAAACCCTCGTGTCGCGCCAGCGCGGGCGTCGCGGCGGCTCTCAGTGCGGAGCGGGTGGCGAAATTCTATCGCGAACTCGCCGCGTTTTTGCGGGAGCGGTTTACGAACCGCTGGACGTGCCACATCGCACGTTTGCGACCGTCGCTCGCTCATCACGCTGGGTGTTCGACCGGACGTTGCCTCCCGCCTTGCCGGGGTCGGGAAATAGGTAATCGTACGAGCCCGTGGCATTTGGGAATTTCTGGGTCGATATCTATACTCTCAGATACAGAATCAACATTAATTGGAAGAAAGCGGATAATCCTTTGGCTCTAAACATCAAGCATCCCGAAGCGGACCGGCTCGCACGTTCGCTAGCTGAAAAGACGGGAGAAACCATAACCGAAACCGTGATTAAGGCACTGCGGGAGCGGCTTGCACGCGAAGAGGGAAGGACAATTTTGCCAAACGTTAAGGACGATCTACTCGCGATTGGCATGCGCTGCGCCGCTTTACCAGACATCGAAACTCGCTCCGCTGACGAGATTGTCGGTTATGATGCTCACGGGTTGCCCGGCTGACAGATGGTTATAGACATCTCCGCTCTGTTGGCGATTCTGTTTGGTGAGCCTGAGAGAGAAGCCTTCGCCGGTGCTATTGCAGCCGATTCAAAGAGGCTCATCTCGGCGGTCTCAGCGCGTGAGACCGCCATCGTTGTGGAGGCGCGTAAAGGGTCAGCGGGGAGCCGCGAATTGGATCTGCTGCTTCACAGGGCGCGGGTCAGTATCGTAGCGTTTGCAGAGGGGCAGATGGAAATCGCACGCGACGCCTGGAGGCGGTTTGGCAAGGGCAATCATCCGGCGAGCCTTAATTTCGGTGATTGTTTTTCATATGCACTATCCAGGAGTTCGGGCGAACCGCTGCTCTTCAAGGGCGAGGATTTTTCCAAAACCGATGTATCAAGCGTGCTCTAGCCGAGAAAAATCTGAATTGGCTGCGGCGAGGAGGCGCTTGTTTTCGATTTTCGACAGGATTCTGTTCTATTTGCAGCGGTTTCTATATGTTGACGCCACCATCATCCATAGCGGCTCGAAATTGAACTGAATAGCAAACAATCGATCCCGAAGGAGAACGGGTTATGAAGTTTACCTGGTTTCACTTGATGCCGTATCGCTTCCTGCCTGACGATTTCAAGGATAAATATCGCAGTGTATGGGTCGATATACCGCGCGATCTTTACGATCCGAAAGCCGGCCATCGTCTTTATAACGATTACCTCGATCAGCTCGAATTCGCCGATCGCATGGGCTTCGATGGGCTTGGCGTCAACGAGCATCATCAGAACGCCTACGGCATGATGCCATCGCCCAATCTGATGGCGGCGGCAATGACGCGGCGCACGCGTCACGCGAACCTGGTCGTGTTGGGCAATTCAATTGCGCTGTACAATCCGCCGGTGCGAGTGGCGGAAGAGTTCGCGATGCTCGACGTGATGAGTGGCGGACGCTTGGTGGCCGGGTTCCCGGTCGGCACGTCGATGGATGACAACTTCTGCTATGGCGTGGTGCCGGCGACTTTGCGCGAACGGTATGCCGAAGCGCACGAGCTTATTATCCGCGCGTGGAAAGAGCCCGACGTCTTCAGCTTCAACGGCAAGTACACCAAGCTGCGTTACGTCAATCTCTGGCCCAAGCCATTGCAGCAGCCGCATCCGCCCATTTGGATTCCGGGTGGCGGCTCGATCGAGACTTGGGATTTCTGCGCCGATCACGCTTATCAGTACAGCTTCCTGTCGTATTTCGGTTATATCGCCGGCAAAAAAGTCGCCGACGGCTACTGGAACGTGATGGCGAAGAAGAATAAGCCGCTCAATCCTTATAGCCTCGGTTTCGCCCAGGTGGTCGCCGTGGCCAGCAGTGACGAAGAGGCCGAGCGGCTTTACTCGCCACATATGGATTACTTCTACAACCGCTGTTTGCACGTCTATGCCGGTTTCGCCGACGCTCCGGGTTACCGCACCGTCAGCACCATCCGCTCGGGCTTCCTTGGGCAGGTCGGCAAGCAGGCCACGCTCCGGCGCGAGGGCATGACCTGGAAGGATTTCGTGGAGGAGGGCTATATCATCGCGGGGTCGCCCGCAACCGTGCGCGAACGTTTGCGCGAGGCGATGAAGAGCCTCAACTGCGGCCATCTGATGATCCTGATGCAGCTTGGCTCGATGCCGCCCGAGCTGGTGCGTTACAGCACCGAGTTATTCGCGCGCGAGGTAATGCCGAGCATGCGCACGCTGTGGACCGATTGGGAAGACAAATGGTCACCGCGCCCGCTGCCCGAAAACGATCGGGCGATGCCGGCGGCGCTGGATTTCAATCATCATGAAGCCAATGGCAAGACCAGCGCTCCGATGGGCGTGGCACATGAGACACGGAGCGCGGCAAAATGAAGCTGAATCAAACTATCGCGGATGGGAAATTTTCGGTTGAACTTTATACTTTCGGCAACGGCGAGCCGCTCCTGTACTTGCATGGCGCCGGCGGACTGTTCGGCGTCGATCCTTTCCTGGAAGAACTCGGCCGCGACTTCAAGGTGATCGCGCCGCATCTGCCCGGCTTTGGCGAATCGACTGGCGGCGAGCTGATCGAAGACGTGATCGACGCCGCGCTATTCTACCATCAACTGATGGATGAACTCGGGCTGGAGCGGGCCAACATCGTAGGTCATTCGATGGGCGGGATGTTGGCGGCCGAAGTCGCCGCACTCGACGTCGGTCGTGCGAAAAAGCTGGTGCTGGCGGGAGCGGCCGGTTTTTGGCTCGAAGCACATCCGATTCCGGACTTCTTCGCGCTGGACGTCACCGATCTCGGCAAGTACCTGTTTCACGATCCTAGCTCGCAACTCGCCCGCATGATGATGGCGGTGCCGGAAGACCTGAACGCGCTCGCGGACATGTACGTCGAGCGCGTCAAGCGCCTGGCGGTCGCGAGCAAATTCCTGTGGCCAATTCCGGATCGCGGCCTTAAAAAGCGCGCCTATCGGATTAGTGCGCCGACGCTGCTGCTATGGGGTGAGTCGGACAGGTTGGTGCCGCCGGTCTATGCGCATGAATTCGCCAGCCGGATTAAGCATTGCCGCGAGCAAATCATTAAGGAAGCCGGGCATATGCTGATGTATGAGCAGCCGGCCGCGTTTTGCACCGCTGTGCGCGATTTTCTCAAGAGTTGATAATCGAGTTGATTTGGGCTGCGCTCCAGCCACCACCTCCTTACTCCTCCCCCGCGAAAAAGCGGGGGAGGATCTGAGACTTTCCTACCCCGTGCTTCTTGACGGGGAAGGAAAGGGAGGGGGTGCGGTATGCACACCCGTTACGCCGCGCCGCTTATCACGCGAATATAGCTTCGCTTCCGGTCTTGTGGATGGCGCGAGCCTTTTCGGCGCGCCCGGCGAAATCTGCTTATAGCGGCGGGTGGCGACCGCCGGAGTTGATACGCGCGTGGCCATATGCGGATAGCCCGGCGGATACAGCCGGTAGACCATCAGATAAACCAGCACGCCGGTTACCGATACGTAAATCCAGATGGGCCAGGTCCAATGAGCGATACGGCGATGTGAACGGAAGCGCCCGCGCAGCGCGTACCATAGCGTGATCAGCACCAGCGGCACGATTACGGTGGCCAGAATGATATGCGAGATGAGCAGTGTGAAATAAGCCGGCCGCACCCATCCGTAGCCCTGAAAATGAACGTCGCCGACATGATAATGATAGGTTAGGTATGAGGCGAGGAACGCGATCGACACCGCGAATGCGCTCAACATGAAAATCCGATGGGCGCGGATCCATTTACGCCGGATGCAATAGAAGCCGGCGACCAACAGGACCGCGGCGGTAGCGTTGAGAATTGAATCGAGCGGCGCCAGCCAGAGATACGCGGCCATCGAAACGGCGAATTTTACCCCCAGTTGATTTTGGGCGGAATCGTTGCTTTCCGCCGAGGCCGCTTAGAGCTTAACCCCGATTGTTCACCAACGCGAATCCGGGTTACATGCGCTCAAGTGGGGCCGCGTCAAATTGAAAAAAAAGCGCTATTCTGTAATGGTAAAGGTGTAATCAGTTTAATCCGTGGGAGAGGGCCGCAAGCTTGATTATGCGGCGGACCCGCGCAATGGAGGACGACTAATGCCCAAATCAATCATTTCCGCCGACTCACATATCACCGAGCCGCCGGGCTGCTACGTCGATCGGATCGACCATAAGTACAAGGACACCGCGCCCAAGATGGTGCATGACGACAAGCTGGGCGACCTGTTCGTCATCGACGGCATACGCAAGCCTATTGCCATGGGGCTAGTGGCGGCGGCCGGCCAGAAATCCAGCGAGTTGGCGATGTTCGGTGCTAAATTCGAGGACTTGCATCGCGGTGGCTGGGACCCCGAGGCTCGCATGGCGGATCAGGACCGGGACGGTGTGGCGGCCGAGGTTATTTATCCCACCATCGGCATGATGCTGTGCAATCACCCCGATTACGATTACAAAAAGGCCTGCTTCGACGCCTACAACATCTGGATTACGGAGTATTCCGGCGCCCATCCGGATCGTTTGATCGGATTGGGACAGACCGCGATGCGTTCGGTTGAGGAAGGTATCGAGGACCTGCGCAAGATGAAGGCGATGGGCTTGCGCGGGGTGATGATGCCGGGCAATCCGCAGGTTTCCGACTACGACGATCCGATCTACGACCCGTTCTGGCAAGCCGTGGTTGATATGGACATGCCGCTGAGCTTCCACATTCTCACCAGCAAGCAGGATAATTTCAAAACGCGCGGACCGCGCATCAACGGCTTTCTATCGATCATCCGCGGTAATCAGGACCTGATTGGAATGTTCATTTTCGGCGGCGTGTTCGAACGTCATCCGAAGCTCAAACTGGTTTGCGTGGAGGCGGACGCCGGCTGGGTGCCGCATTACATGTATCGTATGGACCACGCCTACGATCGCCATCGCTCCTGGATGCTCAAGGGCCGCGAGTTAGCTAAGATGCCGTCGGAATATTTCCGCGAGCACGTTTATACGACCTTCCAGGATGATTGGGTGGCCTTCCGCATGAAGGATATGTGCAACTTCCGCCGCCTGATGTGGGCCAATGATTTCCCCCATAGCGATTCCACCTGGCCCTGGTCGCAGGAGCTGCTCAAGGAGCATACCAAGCATCTGAACCAGGAAGAGAAGGACGCCATTCTCCACGACAATGTCGCGGAGTTGTACCACCTCGCCATCTAGGACCGGCAACCGCCCTGACGAAGGCCGGCGTCGAAGATAACTCAGTTCCTCCTCCGGGCCGTGACCGGGGGAGGAGTTCGACTGTCGCGTCGCGCGGCGGCCCGCGCTAAATGAGCCGGGTCGCCGTGAAATGGTGGCTTTATAACCGCGCGTCTTTTCGAAGGAGAACACGACGATGTCGAAGGTGATTGACGCGGACGGCCATATCGTCGAACCGCGCGCGCTCTGGAATGAGTACACCGACGCCGCCTTCCGTGAGCGTGTGCCGCAGATTACCAAGGACTCCACTGGCATTGACCGTTTCAGGTACGAGGGCCACGTCGCCGAACAAAGTATCTATGCGCCCGCCGCGATGTGTATTCCGGGCGGCTTGAGCCGGCCCGAGCTGACGCGAGAACTGTCATGGGACAATCTACGGCCGGGCAGCTATGATCCGCATGCGCGCATTCGCGACATGGATGCGGAGGGTATCGATATCTCCTTCCTCTATCCGTCGATCGGCATGGGCTTCGCGTCGATCCGGGATGTGGAATTGGCGATTGCGGCTTGCCGGGCCTACAACAACTGGATGGATGATTTTTGCCGTCCTTATAAGGACCGTCTCTTCAGTATCGCGCCGATTCCACTGCAGAACGTTGAGGCCGGTGTCGCCGAGATGCGTCGTGTGGTCAGGGACCACGGCGTGCGCGCGGTGATGGTGCGGCCGAATCCCTACAATCGCACCCGCCTGCTGAGCGACGCCGCCTACGATCCGTTCTGGTCCGAGGCGCAGGAGCTCGACTGCACCATCGCGATCCATAGCGCAATCATGGGCGATATGCCGACGGCGGGCTTCGACCGTTATCACGATTTTTTCCAGCGCATGATCATTTCGCATCCGCTGGAGCAGCAGATGGCCTGTATGGACCTGATTTGTGGTGGCGTGCTGGAACGCTATCCGCGGTTGCGTGTGGCGTTTCTCGAAGCGGGCGGCGGATGGGTTCCGTATTGGCTCAGCCGTCTCGATGAGTTTCACGGCAAGATTGGCCATATGGTGCCAAAGGCGAAATTGCGGCCCAGCGAATATTTCCGCCGCCAATGTTTCTGCTCGTGCGAACCCGATGATATCGCGATCAAAACCGCCGAGGCCCTGGGTGCGGACGAATTCCTGATGTGGGCCTCGGATTACCCGCATTATGACTGCACTTTTCCGGGCGCGGTCAAAGAATTGCGCGAAACCTGCGCCGGATTGCCGGCGCGGGCGCGAAACGGCATCATGGGCGACAACGCCGCCCGCTGCTACGGCCTGCTGTGATCAACGCTGGCGCTCGCGAAACCACAAGCTTTTGCAATATCCAGAAAATAAGCGGCCGCTCCAGGATGACTTTCGTCATTTCGAGCGGGCTGCCGAAGATCCTTCGCTGCGCTCGGAGCGTGTGAATTTTTTTGTGCCATCCTGAGCCGGCGAGCAGCGTGAGCGACGTCGAAGGACCTCGCGCGGCGCTCCTTGCGTATTCAGCGAGCATTCGCTATTTGACGCGTGCGGGAGCACGCGAGGTCCTTCGCTTCGCTCAGGGATGACGGAAAAAAGTGCACGCACTGACCGCTTCGCGATTTTCCGCGGAGGTCCGAAAATTTCACACATTTTCGGATGACCGAAGGGAATTGTGCAGGCGTTCCCAAGCCTAACCGCTGCTCAAGAAGGTACCCGCCGCGCTATTCCCCCAACGTGCTGGCGAGTTTTTGTTGCTTGGCCTTCAACTCCGCGACCAATTTGTCGTATCCCTCCATATTGATCACGCGATTGAATTGGTTGCGGTAATTGGCCACTACGCTGATTGAATCCAACGTCAGGTCGTATACCCGCCAGCCATTATTTTCCCGCTTCATCAGATAGTTGACCTTCACCGGACTCGAATTGTTGCTCAGAATGACTTCGCTACAAACTTCGACATAGCCCGGCGCGAGCGTGATCTCTTTGGTGAATTTGACATTTACCGTCGCGATCTCATGCTGGACTTTTTGCACATTGTAGTCCTGCAATTTGCTCAGATAGATATCCTCGATGAAATCGGTAAAAAGCGGCACGAAGGCCGCGCGCTGCGCTGGCGTCAATTGCTTCCAATGACGGCCCATTACCGAACGCGACATTTGCTCGAAATCGAAATGCTGGGCGGCGAGCTCACGCAACTGACGGCGCCGCTCGGTAATGGCCATTTGATGGTCGTCGAAGACCGCCGCCGCTTGATTGATGGCGGTCGTAATCTGATGGACCGGGTCGTTTGGCCCGGCTTGAAAGGCGCCCGGTTGGATACTCACGGTCAGCGCATTGGCCGTAACTACTCCGCCGGCCGCGGTAACCACCAGCGTCAGTAGTACGATTGCGGTTTGGGCAAGACGGACCACGCGGCCGCGCGCGCCAAGTCTCGCCGCCGCCCTCGTCGAGCGGGGGTACGATTTCACGCCTGTCATTATCGGCGCCATGTTGAATCCAATCATCCAATCTCGCAAAGGTGCATGAATCGCGGCGTTGTAGGCCGGCACGCTCGTTTGGGAACGCGGCGGACCTGATAACGATACGCCGGTAGGTCGCGAGCGGCTCGCCTGAAAATCGTCTTGAGTGCGCGATTTCACACGGCGACTCAGGCGATGCGGGGGATGTGTTCGAGGGCGGCGGGATTTTCGAGCGCCGAAATATCGCCGGGTGGCTGGCCCATATGGACTGCGCGCAGCACCCGCCGCATCACCTTGGCGTTGCGCGTCTTGGGCAAATCGGACACAAAATATACCGCATGCGGACGCAACGGCTTGCCCAGCGCCTGCGCGACCGCGTTGGCGATTTCGTCCGCCAGCTCCGATGACGCCGCGATCTCCGGCAACAGCACCGCGAACACCACCGGGACCTCGCCCTTGGTGCGATCAGGCACCCCTATCGCGGCGGCTTCCTTGACCGCCGGATGACGCCCCGCGGCGGATTCAACCTCCGCTGGTCCGAGGCGCTTGCCCGCGACTTTCAACGTATCGTCCGAGCGTCCGAGCAGGAGCCAATCGCCGTCGCTGTCCACGCGCGCCCAGTCGCCATGCACCCAGACGTTATCGAAGCGGCTCCAATAAGTCTCCAGATAGCGCGCGCGATCCTGCCAGAAGCCATCGGTCATGCCCGGCCAGGTGTTCATTACCGCCAACTCGCCGACCTCATCGACCACCGGATTACCGTGCTCATCGAGCGCGGCCGCCGCGATACCCGGCACGGCGGTATTGAACCCGCAGGGCTTGATCGGCCGGAACACCGTGCATCCGAGCAATCCGCCGGAAATTTCAGTCCCGCCCGAGTAATTGATGATTGGAACCTGGCGCCGGCCCGCGTTTTCGAACAACCACATGTAAGCTTCCGGACTCCACACTTCGCCGGTCGAGCCGAGAATCCGCAACGAACCGAGGTCGTGGCGCCTCAGCGGCTCAACGCCACTGGGTACGAGCGCCCGCACGAGCGTGGGTGAGATGCCGAGATGAGTCACGCGATGCCGTTCGACCATGCTCCAGATACGGTCAGGTTGAGGCCAATCTGGTGCGCCTTCGTACAAAAAAACGGTGGCCCCGATGGTCAACGCTCCGATGATCAGCCACGGACCCATCATCCAGCCCATATCCGTGAACCAGAACATCACTTCGCCTGGGCGCAAATCGAACAGATGGGCCATGTCTTGCGCGGCTTTGAGCGGAAAGCCGGTGTGGTAATGGACCGTGCCTTTGGGCCGTCCGGTGGTGCCCGAGGTGTAGATGAGCATGAACGGGTCCATGCTCTCCATCGGTTCGGCCGCCGCCGTGCTACTTTCCGCCGCGACGATTTCATCCCAGTACGGCCCGCGGCTTGCGGCGTCATGCTTCATCCGGCGGACGACTAGCACATTTTTTAAGCCAGCGCGATCGGCGGCTATGCGGGCACTTGCTTCGAGCGCAACGACTTGTCCGCGACGGTAAAATCCGTCGGTGGTGATCAGCATTTTCGCCGCCGAATCCTTAAGCCGCACGGCGGCCGCATCGGCGCCGTAACCCGAGAAAATCGGCACGAAAATGGCGCCAATCCGGGCCAGCGCCAGCGCCGCGATCGCGGTTTCCGGCACCATTGGCATGAACAGCCCGACGCGATCGCCCTTGCCGAGGCCAAGACGGCGCAAAGCGCTGGCGGCACGCGCCGTTTCATCCGCCAATTCGGCATACGTCAGGCGTACGACGGCGCCGTCCTCGCCTTCCCAGATAAGCGCGGCCTGACCTGCCCGTGGACCATTGCAATGACGATCGAGTGCGTTATGCGCCAGATTGAGCTTGCCGTTAACAAACCATCGCGGCCACGGCTTTCCCGCCGATGTATCCGCTAAGCGCGTATAAGGCGTGAACCATTCGACGCCGATTTCATCCAGCGTATGGCGCCAGAACGCCGCGGATTCGCTGACACTGCGCCGATAAAGTTCCGCGTACGCCAGCTCCGGATGTTCCACGTCAAGCGCGATACCCATCGCGCGCATCAGCCGCTCGAGATGGCTGCCGCGGATGTATTCGGGCCGGGGAAACCATACCGGCGCCATTGCGGCATTCACTCCCTGTGTTTTGTTTTCATCCATAATTTGTCGCGGCCGTGCCATTTAATCCGCGCTCGAGGTTCAAGCGAAATGCGCAAGCGCTATTCTAACCGCTTAATCCGTCGAGCAGAACGGAAAGCGGTTGCGCGCGCACGATGGTTACAAGCCTAATTGTTCCGATAACGGTGGCCAACGATCGGCCTAGGGATGTGCCGCCTCATACGCGGCTGAGGCGCGCAGAACCATCGCATCGTCCAGATGGCGGCCGACAATCTGCAGGCCTGCCGGCAGACCGTCCGCAATCCATCCGGCGGGAACGCTGGCGGCCGGCTGACCGGTCAGGTTGATTGGAAAGGTGAACGCGAGCCATTGTTCGGGACGCACGTAATGGCCGCCGACACGCTCGGGTCCCTGCATATGCACTGGAAATTTCATTATTGCGCGCCATACCGGCGGATCGTAAGGTGATGCCGCGCGGAGTGCAATTATCGCGGATAGCCGGTGCCCACCGGAACGCTCACGCGTGAATCCGTGGCAGGCGTCCGCTCCATGGCGCCGCCTGCTCGATTTGAGTTGCGAGCTGCAAGAGCAGATCCTCACGTCCGTACGCGCCAACGAATTGCACGCCCACTGGCAGGCCATCGGCGGTCATATGCAAGGGCAGCGAGATGGCGGGCTGGCCGGTGATATTCCATGGACCGGTGAAGGGAATGAGTTGATTAATGCGCCGGCCGATGTTCCACACGTTTTCGTCGTCATGACGCTTGTAGGTTCCGAGCAACGGTGGCGGCGCGGACAGGGTCGGCGTCACTAAAATGTCGAAGCCGCGCGTCTTCATCTTTAACGCGGCTCGCGGACTCGCCTGCTCGGCTTCGCTGCGCTCCGCCTGGCACCACCAGTCCGCCGCCGCTCGCGTATACGTGTTCATCCATTCGCAGGTCGCGATGTAATCGGTTGCCGCGATGCGCCGTCCGCGCTCGATCAGCGCCCAGGTCCATTCTTCGAAATCATGCGGACCAACCCGCCGTCCCAGCCATTGCTCGGCGAGGTTGACGAAAGCCGCTTCATGACAAGCGATAAGCTTGCCCATATGTGAATCGATGGTGGGATCGTCGAGGGCGGCGGGGAACGCTGGTTCAACCTGATGTCCCAGTGATTCCAGCAGCTTGGCCGCTTGGATGACCGCGCTGACACATTCATTATGCAGCGCCGGATGGGCTGATGGCGCGCGCTCCATGAAGCCGATGCGCAGCCGCCCGGGCGCCCGCGTGATTTCGTCGCGATAGGGACGCGACGGCGGCGACGCGCTGAATGGATCGCCCGGCATGCGGCCGGCGATCACGTCGAAAATCGCGGCGAGGTCGCGCACCGAACGCGTCAACACGCCTTCTTCACACAGGCCATGCCAGAAATCGCCATAAAGCGGACCTAAAGAAGTGCGCCCGCGCGACGGCTTCATCCCGACCAGGCCGCATTTGCTCGCCGGAATTCTGATCGAGCCACCCGCGTCATTGCCATGCGCCGCCGGCACCATCATGGCCGCGCCGGCCGCGCCCGCGCCGCCACTGGAACCGCCGGCCGAACGGACCGGATCCCATGGATTGCGCGTCGCGCCCCACGCGTTGGTCTCGGTCGAAATCGACGCGCCCCATTCGGGCACGGTGGTTTGTCCCAGGATGATAAAGCCGGCTTGACGGAATTTGGCGGCTATAAAGGACGTGACAGGTGCCGCGAGGCCAGCGTCCTTGAGCGGCTGCCAGCCCCAACTGAAGGGCTCGCCCTCGATACTCTGTATCAGGTCCTTTAATAAAAATGGCACACCGCGAAACGGCGCGTTACCGCGTATGGCCGCCCGGGCTTCATCGCGCGCCTTTTCAAAGCGCGGAAAAATGACGCAATTGAGTTGCGGGTTGAGCCGTTCAATACGTTCAATCGCGGCGTCGACCAGTTCAATCGGCGCGAGCTCTCCGCGCGCGACCAACTCCGCCTGGGCAGTAGCGTCCAGCGCGGCTAATTCCGACATGCTCGTTGTCTTCACTGGTCAACGCACTCTCAGATTCTTAATTTCTCGCTCCGCTCGGTCATGCGCACGTCGCAGACTCCTTTGCTCGGCTTCATTTCATTTCGCCTAATGTCGACTCTAAGGTTAGATGCGTGCGGTCTCGCTCGGCTCGTCGATGATGCGTGCCTCAATGTGCCCGATCTTTTCAATTTCGATCCGCACGGTATCTCCCGCCTTGAGCCATTTCGGCGGCTTCATCGCGGCGGCGACACCGCTCGGCGTGCCGGTTGAAACGATCGTGCCGGGCTCGAGCGTAAACACTGTCGAGAGGGTTTCGATTTGTGCATAACAGTCGAAAATCAGGTACCTGGTGTTGGAATGCTGCCGTTCCTCGCCGTTGACCAGCGTGCGCAACTCGAGTGCGTGCGGATCGCCAAGCTCGTCCGGCGTGACGATCCAGGGGCCCGTCGGTCCATGCGTGTCCCATGATTTGCCCAGCGTCATGGTGGTGGCGCGCCGCTGCCAATCGCGCACACTCACATCGTTGACGATCATGAAGCCGGCGATAACCTCATGGGCGCGCTCACGCGGCACATGGCGGCATCGCCGTCCGATTACGAAACCCAGCTCGCCTTCATAGTCCAGCGAGCTCGACGCGCGCGGCAGATGAATCGGATCGTAGGGGCCGTTGACGCAACTGGACTGCTTGTTGAAGAACAACGGGAATTGCGGCTTGTCGCGCCCGGTTTCGGCGATATGTTCGGAATAATTGAGGCCGATGGCGAGGAATTCGGGCGGTCGCTTGATCGGCGCTTCCAACCTGATTTGATTGAGTGCGAGGCGGTCCCCGCTTTGCCCAACGGCCTTGCGCGCGCGTTCGAGCGCGGCCGCGCCGGAGGCTAAAAACGCCGTCATCTCGCGCGGCAACTCCGGTGCCGCCGCCGATAAGTCGACTACCGTCTCACCGTCGATTACGCCGATCCGGCTGATGCCCTGATGATTGAATGTGGCCAGTTTCATGCCGAGGCTCCTTGCCTTTGGAAACGCGGCAACTCGCGTTGGATTTCCAACCGCTCAAATCATTACTCGCTTATGCCGATGAAGAAAAACGCTCGCGCGCCGCGTGACCGGCGGTGCGCCGCGACTCAAGAGCCAATCGGTCGCGGCGCCGCTGGTTAACGCTCTTAGGGAACTTCCGCACAAGCAAATTTGTCATTCTGAACGGAGTCTGCGAAGTGAAGAATCCCGGCAAAAAGCCTGCATAAATAAGAAGATCCGGATTCTTCGCTGCGCTCAGAATGACATAATCACCCCTTGTGCAGAGCTTCCTTAGACGCCATCAGCGCAAAACTTTCAGCCGCAAATTCCCGCAACGACGGGTGAAGCCGGGCCCCGTGGTTGTGGGCGTTCGGATGCTAGCGGCATTGACCTCACAGCCGTATGCGCGTGGATTTGACGCGGAGCGCCGGTCAGCCTTTAATGTGACTCATGGCCGGAATTGTTTCATACGGATCATACGTGCCCTATCGACGGCTTAAGCGCGCCGCCATTGCCGCCGTGCTCGGCACCTCCGCTGGACGCGGCGAACGCGCCGTCGCCAGTTTCGACGAGGACAGCGTCTCGATGGCGGTGGAGGCATTGCGCGATGCGCTGAAACACACCCCCGCCGCCGGTATCAATTCGCTGATTTTCGCCACCACGACGCCGCCTTACGCCGAGAAGCTCAACGCCGCGATGATCGGCGCGGCGGCGTTGTTGCCGGCTGGAATTCGCGCGGCCGACATGACCGGTTCGACGCGCGCCGGGCTGTCCGCGCTGTTGCAGGCCGCTGACGCCGCCGCCCAAGGCGGGTGCGCCGCGGCGGCGATCGCCGACTGCCGTCTGGGTGCGCCCGAGGGTAAAGCCGAGCAGAGCGGGGGTGATGGCGCCGCCGCTTTCGTCTGCGGTTCCGACAAGGTCATCGCGGAAATCGAGGCGACCGCCTCCTTCACCCGTGAATATCTCGACACCTGGCGGATGCCAAACGAGCGCTTCGGCCACTCGTGGGAGGAGCGTTTTGCCCTCACGCAGGCCTATCAGCCGCTGTTTTCCAAAGTGATCGAGGAGGTCCTGGGCAAAGCCAAGCTCAAGCCCAATGACCTCAGCAAAGTGATACTGGATGCACCCAACCAGCGCGCCGCCGACGAGTTTATCCGCGCGCTCAAGCTTGAACCGGCCAAAGTCGCCGACTCTTTGGCCTTGACCGTGGGCCAGACGGGCGCCGCCCATGCGAGCCTGATGCTGACCGCGGTGCTACCTGCGGCCAAGCCCGGCGATCGCATCCTGGTGGCGACCGTCGCCGACGGTGCCGACGCCCTGCTCTTGCGGATGACACCGGCGGTGGCGAGCTTCAAGCCGGTTCATTCGGTTGGCCGCATGATCGAATCTAAGGGTGAAGTTTCCTACGGCAACTATCTCAAGTGGCGCGAGATTCTGCCGACCGAACCGCCGCGCCGGCCGGATCCCGAGCGGCCGGCCGGGCCGCCGATGTTGCGCGCGGAAAAATGGAAATTCGGCTTTATCGGTTCGCGCTGCACCGCCTGCGGCACGCCGCAACTACCGCCGCAGCGCGTTTGCGTCAAATGCCGCGCGCGCGATCAGATGGAGCCGTACCCGTTCGCCGATCGCGCCGCCCGCGTCGCGACCTATGCCATCGATCGCCTGGCCTATTCATTGAACCCGCCGACCATTAATGTAGTGATAGACTTCGAGGGTGGCGGGCGTTTTTTGTGTGAAATGACCGATTGCGATCCCGGCAAGGTCGCCATCGGCGATGGAGTCGAGATGACGTTCAGGCGCCTGTTTACCGCTGACGGCGTCCACAACTATTTTTGGAAAGCGCGCCCCAAGCGTTAGCCGGGGACGGAACTTCGAGGAGGTATTTAGATGGCAAGCCGTGGAATCAAGGACCGCGTCGCGATCGTCGGCATGAGCTGCACCAAATTCGGCGAGCGTTGGGATAAAAGCGCGGACGACCTCCTGGTCGAAGCCGCCTACGACTGCTACGCTTCGGCCGGCGTCGATCCCAACGATATCGACGCTTATTGGCTCGGCACGATGGGTTCGGGAGTTTCCGGTCTGACGCTTTCGGAACCGCTCAAGATTCAATACAAGCCGGTCACGCGCGTCGAGAACATGTGTGCGACGGGCTCGGAGGCCCTGCGTCAAGCCTGTTACGCGGTGGCCTCGGGCGCCTTCGACATCGTGATGGCGATCGGGGTCGAGAAGCTCAAGGATTCAGGTTTCTCGGGCCTCGTGATGACCAATCCGCCCAACGATGGCACGCCCGCCAGCATGACGCCGCCGGCCTTGTTCTCGCTGCTCGCGCCCGCCTATTTCAAGAAGTACGGACTGGACCCCGAGAAAGGCAAGGACGTGCTGTCGCGCATCGCCTGGAAAAACCATAAGAATGGCGCGCTCAATCCCAAGGCGCAATTCCAGAAGGAAGTGCCCCTCGAGACCATCAGGAATTCGCCCAAAATCGCTGACCCGCTCGGTATCATGGACTGCTCCGGGGTGTCCGACGGCGCCGCCGCGGCGATCGTGGTGCGCGCGGAGGATGCGCACAAATACTGCGCCAATCCGATTTATATCAAGGCGCTTTCATTCGTGGCTGGCCCGGCGGAAGGACCACTTAGCCAGGAGTACGACTTCACCACGTTTCCCGAAGTGGTCGCCACCGCCAAGGACGCCTATCGTCAGGCCGGGATCACCAACCCGCGCGAGCAATTCAGCCTGGCCGAAGTGCACGACTGCTTCACCCCGACCGAGTTGGTGCTTTATGAAGACCTGGGTTTCAGCCAGCGCGGCACCGCATGGCAGGATGTGCTCGACGGGTTCTTCGAGCTCGAGGGCAAGCTGCCGGTCAATCCCGACGGCGGGCTCAAGTCCTTCGGTCATCCGATTGGCGCCTCGGGCTTGCGCATGATGTACGAGAATTGGCTGCAGTTGCGCGGCGAAGCGGGACCTCGGCAGATCAAGCATCCCAAGCTCGGATTGACCCATAATCTGGGCGGGCAGCCGGGCCGCTGCGTGAGCTTCGTGTCGGTCGTGGGCAGCCAGATGGGCTAGCGGAGCCGCGCTGCCCGGCTTGCTAGGAAGCTCTGTGCGGACAGACCATGCTGTCATTCTGAGCGGTAGCGAAGAATCCCGGATCTTTTTGCCTTTTCAAGGCATTTCCCCGGGATTCTTCACTTCGCAGACTCCGTTCAGAATGACCAATGGGTTTGTGCAGGGTCCGCAGGGTGAAAACCACCGAAGCGACCCTCGAGACGGTGCGCATCCGCTTGTCCGCACTGATCGGTGCGGGCGCGGAGTTGGCGGCGGGCCGCTACATCTCCACGGCATCCCGTCAAGAGTTCGTTGACGGCGCGGAATTTCGCGGATGGCGCGCTGGTTGTATCGCTTTTCTAAAAGAGGCGCTGGCGCCGGATAGTCCCTATCTCGAAGAATTTGAGTCCTGCTGCGACAGCCCCTACTTGAGCGCGGTCGCGCGCGGCCGGGCTATCTTGTCCGCGGTGCGCGAATATATCGACGCCGGTCCACTGGCGCGCGTCGAGGAGTTGGTCGCGGCCGAAGTCTTCAACGATCTGATCGCCATTGCATGCCGCTTGGTCGATGAGCGGCGCGGCGCCGCCTGCGCGACGATCCTGGGCGCCGTGCTGGAGGATCTGTTGCGGCGGCTGGCGCGCGCCCGCCGCCTCAGCTTCCACGAGCATCACGATGGCCTGGCGACCCTTAATGGCAAGCTCGCCGAGGCGCACGTCTATGGCGCAGACCTCGAGAGTCGGCTCCGGCAATGGGCGCGGACGCGGGAGCATGCGGCGGTCGGTCACGCGCCCTCGGATAGCGAAGCGCGGCGGATGGCGGCGTTCGTGCGCGAGTTCATGGCCGACTATTTGGCCTAGTCATCGAACTGTTGCGCGCGCGCCAGCCTCCGCTTGAGGCCCAGCGCATTGTGCGGCGCATGGCCCTCGGCGGCGTGGCAACGCCGTCCGCCACTCATTGGGAAGGCGCCGCCGGCTGGCCACCGGGATTCATCGAGGGTGCGGCGCCGGTCGTGGGTGCACTGATCATTGGCTGTCGCCCCATTGGCGCCATCCGCCCCATGCGCGGTGCCACCGGGCGATTGGGTAGTTCGTTTGCCATCGTCGGCATCGGAATCGGCTGCACCGCTTCGGGCGGCTTGCTCGCGATGGTTTCGGGCGGCAGCACAGTGGTGTCGACGGTGTAGAGATAGGCGGTCGAAGGAGCGGGGCTGGTTAGCAGAGTCGGAAACAGGGTCTCCCATTGGAGCACCCGCGCGATTGGATTGGGATAATGTTCCTGGATTTTGCCCAATTCGACCGGTTTCGAACCCACCCTGATGCCCCTCAGAATGATCACGCCATGCTGGGCGCGCAGGTCGTACAGACCCGGCGGCAGACTCGCCCCAAAGGCACCGTTAACATGTATCGGCGCGATATAGATGTCGCCGGTCAGATGGTTTTCAAAATGGAAGCGGCGCCCACCTTCAAGCACGCCCTGTCCGTTGACCAGCGTGCCTTGCACCCGCGCCGCCATCGCGGCGCCGGGCAGCGTCAGACCAATGATGAGTAGCCCAATCGCGACCGCCGTCAGCCGCGCGCCTACGCCAGCGATTAGCGCTCGCCCGCGCTGGCGATGCAAGGTGGCGTGATTCGGATGGCGGCCAGTCACAACTCGCTTCATGCTTGAACACCTTTCCAGCGCATTCCTATGCTTGTCGCGCGCGCCGAGCAAGGCAATCCCCGGCTTTTTAGTTCGCGCGGGGCGATCAAATGCGCGGTTGCGTAGTGATTCCGCGGGACTCGCGGGAAGCATGCGCGCTGTGACACCGCGTTTCGTCTGGTCCCAGCCGCGCCGATTACATATGGTGGGGCAATGGACGTGACGCTTTATCATAACCCCGCCTGCAGTCATTCGCGCGGCGCGCTGGAGTTGCTCAAAACGCGCGGCGCCGAGTTCACCGTGATTGAGTATCTGAAGCGGCCCCCGGGCCGCGAGACCCTCGAACAGATTATTGCGATGCTCGACGGACCAGTTGAAGAACTGGTCCGCAAGGACAAGCGGTTTAGCGAACTCGGGCTAAAGCCCGCCGCTTATGCCGATAAGGAAGCCGTGATCGGTATACTGCTGCAACATCCGGAATTGATGCAGCGCCCGATCGTGATTCGTCGCGGGCACGCCGTGATCGCGCGGCCGGCCGAAAAGCTGCAGGCGTTGTTCTGATTCGTTCGCCGCTGAGGTACGACCGGAAAGCGCTAACCCATGATCTCGACCAGATCCGAATACTGACGAAGGACGAAATCGGCGGTCAGCAACCGCGCGGGTTCGTGGATCGCTTGGGCCACCAGCACGCGGTCGAATGGATCACGATGATATAGGGGTAGCTGCCTGACGCCGGCGGCATGCGCCGCACTGATGGGCAATTCCATAAGCTCCATGAGTTTTGCGGTTTGAATCAGGTCGTTGAGTCCAACCGGCAAGCTTAGACGTCCGATCCGTAGCTTGATTGCTAATTCCCAGATACTCGCCGCGGAGAACAGAATCTCATTTTCGGACGATTCGAGCATCGCGCGCCACCGTGCGGACAACTTATCCGGCTCAGCTATGGCCCAAAGCAATACGTGCGTATCAACGAGCAGGCGCATCCTTGCCGCCGTCGAATAAAATCAACGTCTCCTCGGGCAAGGCGGCGTCGAAGTCCGCAGCGACGGAGAAGCTTCCAGCGAGCAGCCCGAGTTTGCGTTGGTGTATGGCGCGCACCGGCACAAGCCGCGCCACCGGTTTGCCGGCTTTAGCGATAATTACTTCGTTTCCCTCGGACGCTTCCTCAATGAGCTTCGATAGATGGGTTTTGGCGTCGTGAATATTGATCATCCGCATCGAACTAAGCTTAGTCTAGTCTGATTGCAAAAACAGCTGAAGTCAGCCGTTCGGCCGGCCGAAAAGCTGTAGGCGCTGTTCTGATCGGTCTGGCGCGGCGACATCGGGCGCCGGCATGGTCAGGCGCGCCGCGGCTAGGCGCTTTTGCGGACTTTGCCGCTGCGGATACAGCGCGTGCATACCAGCATCCGCTTGACCCCGCCCGCGGTCGCGGCGCGCACTTCTTGCAGGTTGGGACGCCAGCGCCGCTTGGTTTTGTTGTTGGCGTGACTGACGTTATTACCCACCGAGGGAAATTTTCCACATATTGCGCAATGTCTCATGGTCAGATCCATCCCAAAGTATGAAGTTTAAACACTCAAAATAGCCGGAGGCGCGCGACGATTAAAGAGGGGGACCGCCGGCGGGAAACTCCGCACAGACCGCATGCTGTCAGGCTCGTGTACGGGGGATCCCGTCAGAGTGGAGTCGCAGGTGGAGCGAGCATACTGGTGAAGCGAAGCGCAACGAGCGCGCGTCGCGAGCTGCGTTCAGAGTTGGCAATCGGGTTTGGTTTCGGAATGTCTATCCACAGGCCCCGCGCGGGCAAGTGGATTAAGCCGTGCCCCTCGCACCACGCGCGGCGGCTTCGGCTTGAGTCCGTCAGCCAAAAGCTACAAGCTTGAGCGCAATGATATCGATCGCCGCCGGCGCGCGTCCCGACCACATGGAAGCACGCGGGCGCGCCTCTGACATGACGGAGCGAGTGGTCCATATTCTGCCCGAGCAGGTGGCCAGCCAGATCGCCGCGGGCGAAGTGGTCGAGCGGCCGGCCTCGGCCTTGAAGGAACTCGTCGAGAATTCACTCGATGCTGGCGCGCGCACCGTCAGTGTCGAAATCGCACGCGGCGGCGGCGCGCTTATCAGCGTCAGCGACGACGGCTGTGGGATGACCCGCGAGGACGCCGTGCTGGCCCTGCGCCGTCATGCCACCTCCAAGCTGCGCGACGCCGCCGGCCTGAGCGCCATCGCGACGTTGGGCTTTCGCGGCGAGGCGTTGGCGGCGATTGCGAGCGTCGCCCATCTGGAGTTGCGTACGCGCCGCGCGGACGATTCGCATGGAGTCGAGTTGCTCGTCGATGGCGGCGAGCCGCAACGCGTACAAGCCTGCGCGATAGCACCCGGCACCGCGATCGTGGTGCGGGAACTGTTCTTCAACACGCCCGCCCGGCTTAAATTCCTCAAGACGGTCGCGACCGAGCAAAGCGCGGCGGCCGAGGCGCTCCAGCGGCTGGCATTGGCCAATCCGCACGTCGCCTTCAGCATGCGCGCCGACGGTCGCGCGTTGATCGACGTGCCGCGTGCGAGCAGTCTGCTCGAGCGCTGGCGCCAACTGTTCGGCGCGAAACTGGCCGCGCGGATGCGGCCGTTTGCCGCCGGTGACCCGCGGCTTCGAGCTTGGGGTCTTGCCAGTATGAGCCAGGAATCGTTTCCCACCGCGCGGCTGGTGTTGACCTTCGTCAATCGCCGGGCGGTGCGCGACCGGATGCTGGCGCGGGCGGTGATGGCGGCTTATCAGACGCTGTTGCCGCGCGGACGCCATCCGGCGGTCGCGTTGATGGTCGAGCTCAAGCCCGAAGAAGTTGACGTCAACGTCCATCCGATGAAGACCGAGGTGCGCTTTCGCCATGGCGGTGCCATTTTCGAAGTGGTCTATCACGCGTTGCACGCATCTCTGTCCGATCAGAGCGAGCCTTCGCCGCAAGCGATTGCTGAGATCGTCGCTCCCGACGCGGACACGATGCGAACCGTGGCGGCGATCGCGCCCGAGCCCCGTTCTGAACGCGCGTTGCGGCTGGTGGCCGACGCCGCATCGCCATCCGCCGTGCAGCGCCCGTTGGCGATCGGCTTCGGACGTTACCCTGCTACGCCCGGCGCGAATGGCGCGACCGTGGCCGTGTCCGCGGTTGCGCTCGCCGCGCCGGTGCCGACCGCCAACGTGCCGATCTATTCGCGTCTGCGCATCGTCGGTCAGCTCTTCGCCGGCTATATCGCGCTCGAACATGAGGATGGCCTGCTGCTGATCGACCAGCACGCGGCGCACGAACGCGTCACCTTCGAACGTCTGCGCGCCGAGTTGCGCGCGGGCGGGATTCGCGTACAGGCAATGTTGACGCCGGCCACGCTGGAACTTAATCCGGCGCGCGCCGCACAGGTGATGGCGTCATTGGCGGAGTTGCGCGCGATGGGCTTCGAGACCGAGCCGTTCGGCCCCACCACCCTGGTGGTCAAAGGCGCCCCAGCCGTGTTCGGGGCCGAAGGCGGCCTGGGACTGCTCAACGAAATGATCGGCGCAATGGGCGAGCATGGCTTCGGGATCGGCGGCGAGAGCGCCTTCGAGAATATGCTCAAGCAGCTTGCCTGCCACGGCTCGATCCGCGCCGGACGGCTGCTCGAGCCGCGTGAGATGGCGGCGTTGCTGACCGAGCTTGATCGCACTGAATTCAAGACCAACTGCCCGCACGGGCGGCCGGTGCATATCCAGTTCGCGCGCGGCCAGATCGAGCGCATGTTTCGCCGATGACGCGCGCCTTTGAACCGCGCGTCGCGGCGCAAGCGATTGCCGTGGCCAGGGATGCGGGCGCGCGCGAGGAAGGGGCGGGACGCTTGCGCGTCGGTCTCATCGTGGGACCGACCGGGGTGGGCAAAACCTCCTTCGCAATCGCGCTGGCGGAGAAACTCGGCGCCGAGATCGTCAACGCCGATTCGCGTCAATGCTACCGCGGCATGGATATCGGCACGGCCAAGGCGTCGCCGGCCGAACGCCGCCGCGTACCCCATCACCTGATCGATATCCGGCCAGCGGACGCGCCTTTGGACGTGGCCGCCTTCGCGCGCCTGGCGCATGAGGCGATCGCGGCCATCGCCGGGCGCCGACGCCCGGTCCTGGTGGTCGGTGGCAGCGGTCTTTATTTGCGCGTGTTATGCGGCGGAATCTTCGCCGGACCGCCGGCCTGTGAGAAAATCCGCGGCGAATTGAACGCGCTCGGGGACGCGCCGTCGCTGCATCGGCGCCTGGCCGAGGTCGATGCCGCCAGCGCCAGTTGGATCGCCCCGAATGATCGCCGGCGCATCGTGCGCGCACTCGAAGTCTATAATTTAACCGGCGTGCCGCTGAGCGAGCATCAGCGGCGCCACGCCTTTACCGCGCGCGTCTACGAGACGCTTCGGATCGGATTGGAAATTCCGCGCGCGCGCTTGTACGCGGCGATTAACCGGCGCTTCGATGCGATGGTCGCGAGGGGGCTGGTCGACGAGGTGCGGAGCCTGCTTGCGGCCGGAGTGAAGCTCGACGCGCTCGGCACGATTGGTTACCGCCAGATAGCCGCCTATCTGCTCGGCGAGCTTGACCTGGCGCGTGCGGTCGAACTGGCCAAACGCGACACACGCCGGCTGGCCAAACGCCAGCTCACCTGGTTTCGCCACGAGCGTGCGACTGTCTGGCTTGACCCAGCGCGGGATTTATCCGTGGCGCGGGAGCGCTTGAAGGCATTTTTCGCAGGCGATGACTTGCATGGAACGGAAAACTGAATTGGCGGCTGATGGCCCGGAATTGGGGGAAATGGAAACGCGGCTGGACGAGTTGCGCCGGCGCCTGCGCGAACCGTTGACGGCGAGGGAAAAGCGTGCGCTGTTGCTCGATCAGGCAGGGCTGCAAGCCGGCTACAAGGCGCGGCTGGGTGCGATCGACCGGGTGCGCCTGGCGCGCAATCCCGGCCGTCCGCAAACGCTCGACTATATCGACGGCCTGATCAGCGACTTTATGGAAATTCACGGCGACCGGCGCTTTGCCGACGATGGTGCGATCGTGGCCGGCCTGGGTTATTTTCAGCGCCGCCCGGTGGCGATCGTCGGCCATCAGCGCGGACGCTCGACCACCGATCGCCTCCGACGCAATTTCGGCAAGCCCCATCCCGAGGGTTATCGCAAGGCCGCGCGCGTCTTCGATCTTGCCCATCGCTTTGGCCTGCCACTCGTCACCTTCATAGATACGCAGGGCGCCGAACCGGGCGTGGGCGCGGAGGAACGCGGCCAGGCCGAGGCGATCGCCGCCAATCTCGAACTGATGGCGCGCCTCGAAGTGCCGGTGGTTACCTGCGTGATCGGCGAGGGTGGTTCGGGCGGCGCTTTGGCACTGGGCGTCGCCAACGTGGTGCTGATGCAGGAATACGCCTGCTACTCCGTGATCACGCCCGAGGGATGCGCCGCGATCCTGTGGCGGCAGGGCGGCCCCGAGAAGGTCGCGGAGGCGGCCGCGGCGCTCAAGCTCACCGCCGAGGACCTGCTCGGCCTGGGCGTGGTGGATGAAGTTATCGCCGAGCCGGCCGGCGGAGCGCATCGCGACCCCGCCGCCGCGGTGAGCCTTCTGGGCGCGGCGCTCGGCCGGCATCTGACGCGGCTGCGGCGGCTGGGGACGGCCGAACTGCGACATCATCGCGAGCGTAAACTGGCCGCGATGGGTTCGGCGTTTTTACAACGCGTTGAAAACCGCGGCCGGATCGGTTAGCGATGGCTCGCGATGGCATCCACCGGAGCGAAAAAAACGGGGTCGAAAAAAACCGCGGCGCGTGAAGACCCGCTCGCGGAGCTGCGCGCCACCATCGACGAGATTAACGGCGCGATCGTGCGGTTGCTGGCGGCGCGGGCGCAGGCGGCCCAGCGTATCGGCCATTTGAAGCAGCGCGACGGTGCGCCGATCGTGCAGCCGGCGCGCGAGCGCGAGGTGCTCGAACGGGTCGTCGCGCTAAATCCGGGACCGCTCGGCGCCGACCATTTGCGGCGTATTTTCACCGAGATCATCTCCGCCTGCACCGCGCTTGAACGCACGATTCGGGTCGCCTACCTGGGCCCCGAGCATACCTATTCGCATGAAGCCGCGCGGCTGCGCTTCGGCGCCAGCGCCGGCTTCATCCCGCAGAGTTCAATCGCGGCGGTATTCGCCGCGCTCGACAACGAACGCGCCGAGTACGGGGTGGTGCCGGTGGAAAACTCCACCGAAGGTTCGGTCAGCCTCACGCTTGACCTGCTGATCGACACATCGATGGTGATCGTGGGCGAAATCCTGCTGCCGATTCGCCATGCTCTGATGTCCCGGGAGGGCGACCCGGCCGCGCTCGCGCGCGTGGTGTCCCATCAGCAATCACTGGGACAATGCCGCGATTATCTCGCCGCCAACCTGCCGCATTGTGAACTCGAGGCGGTGTCCTCCAATAGCCAGGCGGCGCGGATGGCGGCGTCCGACGCGCGCCTGGGCGCGATCGCGTCGGTGGCGGCGGCCAAGGCCCATGAGCTCAAAATAATCGCCGAGAATATCCAGGACGTGGCGCATAACACCACCCGCTTTCTGGTTATCGGCCAGCATCCGGTGGCGCGCAGCGGCGCGGACAAGACCAGCCTGCTGTTCGCCGTGCCGGAGCGGGCCGGCGCGTTGCATGACGCGCTCAGCCTGTTCGCGCGCAATCGGATCAATTTGACCATGATCCAATCGCGGCCGCAGCGCGGGCGACAGTGGGCCTATATTTTTTTCGTCGATCTGCAGGGCCATCGCGATGACGCCCGGCTCAAGCGCGCGCTGGCGGCGTTGGAGCGGCGGGCGCTTTTTTTGAAAGTGCTGGGGTCGTATCCTGAAGGCAGGGCGGCCGGCGGTTGAAGCCGGCAGCCCGTGGTGCCAGCCTTGATAAAGCCTGAAGACCTCGTCCTGCCTTCCGTCGCGGCGCTTAATCCGTATGAACCCGGCAAGCCGATCGAGGAGTTGCAACGCGAACTTGGGATCGGCGAGCCGGTCAAGCTTGCCTCCAATGAAAATCCGCTGGGGCCGTCACCGCGCGCGCTCGCCGCGGTGCGCGCCGCCTTGCCCGAACTCAACCGTTATCCCGATGGCTCGAGTTGGGCGCTGCGCCATAAGATCGCCGCACGTCACGGCGTTGGCGCGGAGTGTATTTTCATCGCGGCGGGTTCGGTTGAAGTTCTGAACCTGCTCAGCTTTCTGTTCCTGCGCCCGGGTCTTAACGCGGTTTTTTCCGAGCACGCCTTTGCGATTTATGGGCTCGCGGCGGCGGCGGCCGGCGGCATCGGCCGCGCGGTGCCGATGAAGGCGGGCTACCATTTCGATCTCGACGCGATCGCGGACGCGATCGACGCCAACACCCGCATCGTCTTTCTGGATAATCCCAACAATCCATGCGGCACAATCTTTCGGCGCTCCCAATGGGAGGCGTTTCTACGCCGCGTGCCCGAGCACGTGGTGATCGTCGCCGACGAGGCCTATTTCGAGTTCGTGCGCGATCCCGGCTATCCGGATTCGCTGCGCTACCATGACGACGCGCGCATGATCGTAACGATGCGCACCTTTTCCAAAATTTTCGGCCTGGCCGGCCTGCGCGTCGGTTACGCCGTGGCGCGTCCGGAACTGGTGCGCCTGCTCAACAACGTGCGCCAGCCGTTTAACGTCACTTCGCTCGGGCAGACCGCCGTGATGGCGGCGTTGGACGACGAGGACCATGTGCGCGACACCCTGCGCGTTAACGCCGAGGGCATGACTTATCTCGAACGCGAGTTCCAGCGGCTCGGGATCGGCTACGTGTCGAGTCATGCCAACTTCATCTTGGCCGACGTCGGCGACGGCCGCACGGTGTTTGATCGGCTGCTTCATCTGGGCGTGATTGTGCGGCCGATGGGCGGCTACAAGCTGCCGCGCCATGTGCGGATAAGCGTGGGGCTGGCGGAGGAAAATCGCCGGCTGGTGGTCGCGCTCGAACAAGTGATGACGACGCGCTAGGAAAGCTCCGCACAATCGGAAGATGCTGTCATTCTTCACCGCGTTCAGGAATGATACAAGGATTTATCAAAGTTTCCCTGGCCGATTTCGCCGGCGCCGCGAGTTTCGTCCGCCATTTCCGCTCGGCGCGCTGGCGTTGCCTTCGCCGATGTGCTACGTTTGTTTTTCTACTCACCGAATGGTCCCGCTGTTCAGGCAAATCACCATCTGCGGAGTCGGCCTTATCGGCGGCTCGTTGGCGCTCAACGTGCGCGCGGCCGGTTTGGCCGAGCGTATCGTTGGCTTTGGACGTACGCGCTCCAATCTGGAAGTCGCGCGCGCACGCGGTCTGGCCGACGCGTTGACCGACAACGCGGCGACGGCGGCACGCGGCGCCGACCTCGTGGTGCTGGCGACCCCGATCATGAGCTTCACGCCAGTATTGCGCGCGATGATCCCGTATCTGCCCGAGGAGGCGTTGATAACCGACGTTGGCAGCGTCAAGGGCTGGGTGGTGCGCGAACTGGAAGCGCTGCTGGGACCGGGCATGGCGCTGGTTGGAGCGCATCCGATCGCCGGCAAGGAGACCACCGGCGCGGCGGCGGCCGACGCCGCCCTGTTTGCCGGCCGCCGCGTGATCGTGACGCCGTCGGCGCGCAGCACGCCCGCGGCGGTGGAAAAAATTGAAACGCTGTGGCGTGCCACCGGCGCACGAGTGGAACGGATGACCCCGGAGTTGCACGACGCGCTGCTGGCGCGTGCGAGCCATCTGCCGCAATTGGCCGCCAGCGCGCTGGCGGCGGCGCTTGATGAGGAGCGCGTGGAGGGACGCTGGGCGGCCGAATACGGCGCCGGCGGTCTGCGCGACACCACGCGTATCGCGGCTTCTTCGGCCGCGATGTGGCGCGACATTTGCTTGACCAATCGTGAAGCACTAAGGGCGGCGGCGCGGCTGTTTCGCGGCGTCTTCGAAGAATTCGAACGGGCGCTGGACGAGAGCGACGGCGAGGCGCTGCGCGCGCTGTTCGAGCGTGGGCGCGCGATGCGGGAGCGGCTCCCATGACGATGCGGCGGTCACGGCCGGTAATCGCGATCGACGGTCCGGTGGGCGCGGGCAAATCGACCGTGGCGGGCGAGCTGGCGCGCCGCCTGGATTTTGCCTATGTCAACACCGGCGCGATGTACCGGGCGGTGGCGGTCGCGGCACGCGCGGCCGGCGTGCGTCCCGGCGACGTCGCCGAGGCCGAACTGGAAGCGGCGATGGCGCCGTTGCTGGATGAAATCGTGATTACATTTGATGGTGAGCGCGTGAAACTTGAGGGACGCGATATCACCATGGAAATCAGCCAGCCGGAAATCAGCGACCTGGCTTCGCGGCTGTCGGCGCTGGGGGTGGTGCGCGCGCGGATGCGCGCGTTGCAGCGCGCGGCGGGTGAGGCGGGTGGCGTGGTGATGGAAGGCCGCGATATCGGCACGGCGGTGTTTCCCGACGCGGAAATAAAATTTTTTCTCGACGCGCACATCGACGTGCGCGCGCGGCGGCGATGGGCGGAGTTGCGGGCGCACGGCTCCGCGTTGACATTCGCACAGGTGCGCGAGCAATTACGCGAACGCGACCAGCGCGATCAGCAGCGCCCACTGGCGCCGCTGCGCCGGGCCGCGGACGCCGTCGTGATCGATTCGAGCGCGCTTGAGGCCGCGCGGGTGGTCGATGTGATGAAAGCCCGCGTGGACGCGGCTTCGCGCGTTTTACAGGGCTTGAAACGTGGGTAGCTCCCTTGTATGGATTGCAGTAGCCTCGATGGCCTTTCGGAAGGTTCCACTAAATGGAGAAAGAGTTGTCTGATAAAGCGAACGGAGGAATGAATGATTTCGAGTCGCTGATGGAACAGAGCCTGCGCGCCCCGCGCCCGGGTGATGTGCTTACCGGCGTAGTGCTGCTCATCACACGCGATAACGTCATCATTGACATTAACTACAAGTGCGAAGGCCAGGTGCCGCTCGCCGAGTTCCTGGACCACGAGGGTAAAGTCGCGGTCAAGGAAGGCGACGAGGTCGACGTTTATTTCGAAGGCACTGAAACCGACAACGGCACGGTAGAGTTGTCGCACGCCAAGGCCGAGAAATTCAAAATCTGGCGTGAACTCGAGCACGCATTCCAGAGCGAAACCGCGGTTGAAGGTGTCATCCTGGGCAAAGTCAAAGGCGGCCTGCAGGTCGATATCGGCGTGCCCGCATTCCTGCCCGGTTCGCATGTCGATCTGCGGCCGGCGCGTAATCTTGACCGTTACGTCGGCCAGCGCGGCCGCTTCCAGATACTCAAGTTCAATCGCGCGCGCGGCAACGTCGTGGTCTCGCGCCGCAGCGTGATCGAACGCGAGCGAGCTTCGCTCAAGGAGCAGACGCTCACGGTGCTGGAAGAGGGCGTGATCCTCGAAGGTACGGTCAAGAATATCACCGACTACGGCGCCTTCGTCGATCTCGGCGGCATTGATGGACTTCTGCATATCACCGATATGTCATGGGGGCGTCTGCAGCATCCCTCCGAGGTGCTCAAGGTTGGCGACAAGGTCAAGGTGGTCGTGCTCAAGTATGACGCCGCGCGTGAGCGGGTCTCGCTCGGGATGAAGCAGATCATGACCGACCCGTGGACCAAGGCGGCCGAGAATTATCCGGCCGGCGCGCGCTTCCGCGGCAAAGTGGTGAGCGTCACTGATTATGGCGCCTTCGTGGAGCTGGAAAAAGGCATTGAGGGCTTGATCCACGTTTCGGAAATGACGTGGAGCAAACGCGCGGTCCATCCCTCGAAAGTGGTCAACGTCGGGGATACGGTCGAAGTGCAGGTGCTGGGGGTGGATGAGGCCAATCGGCGCATCTCGCTGGGCTTGAAGCAAACCGAGCCCAATCCCTGGGAAGCTCTTGCCGGGCGTCATCCGATCGGCAGCACTATCAACGGTAAGGTCAAATCGATTACCGACTTTGGCGCCTTTGTCGAGATCGAGCCGGGGATTGACGGGCTGGTGCACATCTCGGATTTGTCGTGGACCAAAAAAGTGCGCCATCCTTCCGAGATTTACAAAAAGGGCGACGAGGTCGAGGCGGTGGTGCTGGGCATCGAAGTCGAGAACGAACGCGTCAGCCTCGGCATCAAGCAGTTGCTGCCTGATCCCTGGACGACCGTGTCGCAGCGCTATCCACTCAACAGCCGCGTTGCCGGCAACGTCAGTTCAGTGGCCGACTTCGGAGTGTTCGTCGAGCTGGAGGAAGGCATCGAGGGCCTGATCCATATTTCCCAGCTTAGTAATGAACGGGTGGACAAGCCCTCGAATCTGTTCAAGGTCGGGGACCATGTCGACGCGCTGGTGGTGCAGGTCGATACCAAGGAACGGCGCATCGGATTATCCATCAAGGCCTTGCGACAGCATGAAGAGCGCGAGGAGATGCAGGCGTATCTCAAGCGCGAGCATGAGGCCGCGCGGTTTTCGATGGAGGACATTCTCAACGAGGAATTACGGCTTGATCGCGACGACAGCGAGCGGCGGGCCTCACGCGGGGGGCGTGGCCGGGATCACTGAGATTAGCGCGACGCGCGCACGCCAATGAAGCGAATCGACGCGCGCGGGAGCGAATTCACCGGCGGCATCCAGGGATCATGAGTCCGCGGCGTGCGGTTAGATTATGATGGAACGCGCGAGCCGGGATGTTTGGATTCATAGGCGGCTCGCGGACGCGATTGGGGTTGTTTCGCCGCGCGGTTCCGCGCGGCGACAAGAGGAGTGTCAGTGGGGCGATGACCAAGCGGGGGATTATCGAAGAGTTGCTCGCGCGCCAAAATGGCTTTTCGCATCGCCAATCCGAGACCACGGTCAACGCCATGTTTGACGCGATGGCGGCGGTGCTGGCGCGTGGCGAACGGATCGAGATTCGGGGCTTTGGCAGCTTTGATACCAGGCAGCGGCAGGCGCGGCGCGGACGCAATCCGCGCACCGGCGCGCTGGTGGCCGTGGAGGCCAAACGGGTTCCGTTCTTCCGCGCCGGCAAAGAGCTTAGAGTAGAGGTTAATGGCGCGGCGGAAACCCCGCGAGCGCGTTCGGCCTGAAGTGCCGGCCGCGCCGTGGGCGCCGCCACGATTGTGGGCGCCGTGGCGTTCAATTTATATCAACGCCGCGCGCCACGGTCCCGGTCGGTGCATTTTCTGCTTCGGCAGGCTTGCCTCAAGCGGACGCCGAAAGCGTTTCGTGTTGCATGCCGACCCGCTCGCCAGTGTGATGCTCAACCGTTATCCGTACAATTCCGGCCATCTGATGATCGCCCCGCGCCGTCATGTCGCGAGTCCCGAATTGCTTGAGCGCGACGAACGCATTGTAATAGGCGAATTGATGGCGTTGGCGGTGGAACGCCTGCGCACGGCGATGAAGCCGGCCGGGCTCAATCTGGGAGCAAACCTGGGCCGCGCGGCGGGGGCGGGCTTCGCCGATCATATGCACTGGCATCTGGTGCCACGCTGGGAGGGCGACACCAACTTCATGCCGGTAATCGGTTCAACCCGCGTGCTCTCGCAGCATCTGGAGGAAACCTTCGCGCTGCTCGAGCCGCTTTTCAAAGCGATCGGTGGTACTTTATCCTAGATAGTGCCAATTCTGGATCATCGCTCTATCCTGGAAAAACTCCGACGATCGTCGCGGCGTCTGTCATGGATCAAAGTCTTCTGAAACTTGCCACATTGGGACAGCTCAAGCGCGCAGGTTACTTCGGTAAGCCGGTGCGGATGGAAATGCGCGAGAATTTGCTCGGCCTGCTGCGCGCCAAGCAGCGTATCCTGCCGGGTATCGTGGGCTACGACGAGACCGTGCTGCCGGAGATCGAAAACGGCGTGCTCGCCGGTCATCACATGATCTTGCTGGGCGAGCGGGGACAGGCCAAATCCCGCCTGATCCGCGCGCTGGCGTTATTGCTCGACGAGTATGTCCCGGCTGTTGCGGAGTGCGAGATCAATGACGAACCGTACGCGCCGATTTGCGCGCGATGCAAGCGGATGGCCAAAGAGCACGGTGATGAACTGCCGATAAGCTGGATCGGGCGCGATCAGCGCTATAGCGAAAAGCTGGCGACGCCCGATGTCTCGGTGGCGGACCTGATCGGTGAAATCGATCCGATCAAAGTGGCGGAAGGCCGCTACCTGGCCGAT
>JBOHWL010000124.1:0-15213 GCA_050736615.1 Binataceae bacterium (SeqCode)
GATCCGGGATTCCTCGCTGCGCTCGGGATGACAGACGTGGAAGTCCCTGCTAACGTCCTCGGCTTGGTTTTGCCTGACTTGATGGGACATTCGGTTGTTCACTCCGCCGGCTCACTGGTCTCTATAATCTCAACGCAGCTCGCGGACTCGATTGCCCATTCCGCCGCGCTCAGCGCGGTATGCCGTTGGTTTCGCCATTGCAGCGATTCCCGGCGCGTCACCCCGATGCGCGGCGCCGCGCCAGGTTAACGCGCCGCGGCGGCGCCCCGGGAGGACGTCTCGCCACTCGAACGAATAATCAATTTCGCCGCGGCGTGCCCCGACGCCACCGCGCTCTCGATCGTGGCCGGCAGTCCGGTCTGTATCCAGTCGCCCGCCAGATAGAAATTCGTAATCGGCGTCGCGCTGGGCGGCCGCACCGCATCGCTGGCGGGATCCGTCGCGATGGTCGCGTGTTTTTCCCGCAGCACCAGCGCCTTGACCAACTTGGCGTCGCGCGCGCCGCTGATCATCCTGCGCAAATCCTCCATCACGAGGGCGAGCAGCTCTTCATTTGATTTATCCAGCAATTGGCGCGCGCCGCTGATTACAAAGCTCAGATAACCGGGATGCCGTTCGCCATGACGCGCGAAGATCCGCCGCTTGTTAAACAACCACTGCGTCGTGGTGCCGATAAAGCCGACGAAGGCGAAGTCCGTCACTTCGCGATCGAGCCATACATGGACACAGATGATTGGCGAACTTCCAAGCTGGTTGAGTTGGGAAAAAAATGGATCGGCGATCGCCGCCTCGGGCAGCAATCTGAGCAGTTGCGCGGGTGGCACGGCCGCAATGAAGTGCGACGCCGCCAGGCGGCCGCGGTCCCGCAGGCGCACCGCCGCGAGCGCCCCGCCTGAATCGAACTCAAAGCCTTCGACGATTGCGCGGCACGCGATCACACCGCCGCGGCTTTCGATAAATTTTTGCGCCGCGCCGCAATACAAGTCACTCAAGCCTACCCGCGAATACACGAATGACGAGTTGAAACGGCTGCCAAAAAACGCGCGCTTCATTACTTCGGCAAGCAAGCCGGCCGAAGCCAACCCGGGATCCTCGTTGAGCGTCGCGATCGCGAGCGGATACCAGAAGCATCGGCGCGCACGTTGGCTCTGTCCCAGCGTATCCATGAGCTCCGCCACCGTCGCATGTTGAAGTGGCGCGCCTTGACGCCGCCGCAGGCGCAGCATCCGCGCTCCCGCACGCAACAGCTTCACGCGGTCGCTGATGCTCAAGTGGCGGTAGCGCAAGAGCGCCGCGATCATGTGCAGCGGTCCCGGCAACCACGCGGTGGCTATGTGCGCGCGATGGCCTGGGCCGTCGAGCATTTCGATCGCGAGATTTTTCTGCACGATAAGCTTGTTGCGCGTGCCGATTTTTCCCAGAAAGCCGAGCGTCTCGCGATAACATCCCATCAGCACGTGCTGTCCGTTATCGACAAAATCGCCGGTCTCGGGGTCAGTGAACGAATAGGCGCGTCCGCCCAGCGCGGGCTTGCCTTCGAGCAGCGCGACGCGAAAACCCTTGTCACTCAGCGCCACGGCCGCGCTCAAGCCGGCGAAGCCGCCGCCGATTATCACCACATCTTTTACTTCGACCGCCATCTGGTGTGATCTAATTCTTTACGCAGCTCGCGGGCTCGCCTGCTCGGCTCCGCTTCTCTCCGCCTAGCTATCGCCGCCAATGCGAACCCGCCCACGCACGCCCGACCAGGTACAATTTGCGGCTAGTCGAGAGGCTGTGGCGCTTATCGAATACCTGATAATTCGACCGCACGATACGTTCGAGCAGCGCGCCGTAGATGAGGCGCATCCCCTCGGCCGCCAGCATCGTCGGACGGTCCTCGGGCGCCAGCGCCCCCGCCGCTTCGTGATAATAACTCCGCGCGCGCTCGGCCTCGAACGCCATCAAGGCACGGAAGCGCGGACTGTACACGCCGCGCAGAATTTCATCCTCGGCGACTTCGAAGCGATGCAAGTCCTCGAGCGGCAGATAGATCCGCCCGCGCTCACCGTCCTCGCGCACGTCGCGGATAATATTGGTGAGTTGAAAGGCCAGGCCGAGGCGCTCGGCGTAAATGCGCGTATTGGGATTGCGGTAGCCAAAAATCTCGATGCAGATAAGGCCGACGGCCGACGCCACCCGGCGGCAATAAAGGCTCAGTTCCTCAAAGCTGGCGTAACGCTTGCGCGTCAGGTCCATTTCAACGCCGTCGATAATCTCTTCGAGGTAGCGCCGCGGGATGTTGAAGCGATGCACATTGTCGGCGAGTGCGCGTGAGATCGGGCGCGTCGGCGTGCCTTCGAACACGCTGGCGAGTTCCGCGCGCCACAGTCCGAGCATCAATTCGGGCTTGCCGCCTCCATCATCGGCAATATCGTCAACAAAGCGGCAAAAAGCATAGACCGCGTGCAAGGCGCGGCGGCGTTCCACTGGCAACAGCATGAAGGCGTAGTAGAAGTTCGATGAGGCGCGCCGCGTGATCTCAGCGCAACGCGCGTAGTCGAGCTCGAGCACCGCTTCCCGCCCCACCCCCTCCATCACGATCGGTTCATCCAAGCCGGCCAAGCAGCGCATGCCATCCGAGTTTGAAATAATCGAGTTTGCGCAGCCGCGGCCGTTTCCGGAAAACGTCGAAACCGGTCCGCTCGATGGCGCCAAGAATCGCAAGCCCGCCGCCCGCGAACAGCAGAATGTCGCGGCGCAAGCTCCGATCCACCAGCTTGTGCAATGCGGCTCCCTTAAGCAGCATCGCGCGCGCATATTCGACCTCATGCCGCATCATCGCGATAAATCCGCGCGTCATGCGGCCCGCCCGCAGGTCGGCTGCGGTCACGCCAAAGCGGTTGAGGTCGCGACGCGGCAAATAGATACGGCCCTTATTGAGATCGATCGAGACATCCTGCCAAAAATTCGCCAATTGCAATCCACTGCAGACCTGATCCGACAGGCGTTGTCGCTCCGTATCGCGATAGCCGAATAGATACAACACCAGGCGGCCGACCGGATTGGCGGAATAGCGCGCGTAGCCGAGCAAATCGTCGATGGTATCGAAGCCCTTGAAATTCACGTCGCCGCGAAAGGCGTGGAGCAAATCGGCAAACGGTTCGCGCGGAATATCGAAGCGGCGCACGGTCTCCGCCAGCGCCACGAACACCGGATGACGCGGCGTGCCTGAATAGGCGAGGCCGAGTTCATGCTCCCACTCATCGAGTTTGGGGAGGCTTGCGGCTTCATCGGCGAAATCATCGGCGATGCGTGCATAGGCATAAATCGCGTGCATATGCGGCCGCATCCGCCGCGGCATCAGCCACGACGCGATCGTGAAGTTCTCGTAATGCGTGCGCGCGATCCGCCCGCAGTAGGCATAGGCTTCGCCGAGCGAGACCGGTTCCGTCGAGAGCCAGTCATACGCCGCCACGGCATTCTCGAGGTCCAGCGCCGCAGGCGCCACAGCCGCTTCCATGCCATCACTCGTCTTGGTATCCACCGGAGCCATCAGACCGCCGTCCGCGCCGCCCCGGGTCCAATCAACTCGTGTGCCCGCGCGCGCGCCCATGAATCAACCTCAAGCAAGTCCTCGAGAGTCCGTGCCGGATTGTTGCGATGGCCGTTCATGACGGTTTCGAGATGGCGCGGGATATCGACAAAGCGCATCGCTCCACCCAGGAAACCGGCGACCAGCTCCTCGTTGGCCGCGTTGAGGCAGGCCGGCATCGTGCCCGCCGCCTTGAGCGCGTCATAACCAAGGCGCAGACACGGAAACCGCTCTAAGTCGGGCTGCTCGAAGGTGAGATTCGCGCAAGCCAGGAGCGACAGCGGTTTGAGATGGTCAAGCGGCAAACGCTCCGGATATGACAGCGCGAACGCCACCGGTATCGCCATATCGGGGATCGCCATCTCGGCGATAACCGAGCCGTCGATCATCTCCACCATCGAATGAATCACGCTTTGGGGATGAATCACGACGCTGATCTCCGCGGCCGTGAGGTCAAACAGCCAGCGCGCCTCGATTACCTCAAGGCCCTTGTTCATCAATGTCGCCGAGTCAATCGTGATCTTGTTTCCCATCCGCCAGGTCGGATGATTGAGCGCGTCGCGCACCGTGATTGAATCAAAGCGCTCCCGCGGCCATTGCCTGAAAGGGCCGCCCGAGGCGGTCAGGATGATGCGTTTTAGAGTTGCGCGCGGACGGCCTTCAAGACATTGGAAGATGGCGTTGTGTTCGCTATCCACCGGCAGCAGGCGGACGCCGGCGTTGCGCACGGCGCGCGTGACCAATTCGCCGGCGATGACCAATACTTCTTTGTTCGCGAAGGCGATGTCCTTGCCGGCATTGATCGCGGCGAGCGTGGGCCGCAACCCCATCGCGCCGACCAGCGCCGACATCACCAGCGTGGCCGCCGGATGAGTGGCGACGGCAATCGAGCCCTCCGCGCCATGGAGGATGGCGGGCCGGAGCGGGTGAATCCGTTGCGCCAATTCGCTGGCCAAATCGGCGTCGGCGACGGATACCAACTCCGGTTGAAACTTTCGAATCTGTTCCGTCATCAACGCGAGATTGCGTCCGGCCGCCATCGCGGCAACGCGATAGCGTTCGGGAAAACGCCCGGCCACGTCCAAGGTGGTGACGCCTACGGAGCCAGTGGAACCAAGAATTGCGATGGTCTTCAAGGCGCCACCTCCGCCGCTCAGCGCGCCGCCGTTTCCGACTGCCTGCGCCGGAAGCGCCCCAGCGCCATCAGCGGAAAGTAGTGCGCGTACATGTGATAACGCAGGTAAAAATGATTCGGGAAACCAGTGCCGGTGAATTCGGTTTCCTCCCAATCGCCGCTTTCGTTTTGCCGTTCGAGCAACCACGCCACTCCACGCGTCGCCGCCTCGCTCAAACCGTCTTCGCCGGCCAGCAAGCCGATAATCGCCCACGCGGTCTGCGAAGGTGTACTGGTGCCATGGCCGCGCCAGGCGGGATCCTTGTCGCTGAGACAGCTTTCACCCCAGCCGCCATCGGCGTTCTGGACTGATTTGAGCCACATCACCGAGCGTCTGATCCACGATTGGTTTAGATCCACGCCAATCGCGCGCAAACCGGACAATGCGGAAAAAGTGCCGTAGATATAATTCACGCCCCAGCGGCCCCACCAGGCGCCGTCGCTCTCCTGCTCGCGCTTGAGCCATTCGATCGCACGGCGGGCGGCCGGATGGCGCGCGCGATAACCGCACGCCGCCATCATTTCGAGCACGCGCCCGGTAAGGTCGGGACAGGTTGGGTCGGTGGAAGCTTCAACATCCGCGAACGGCGCATGGTTAAGCCATTTCGAGGTGTTATCGACGTCAAAAGCGGCAAACCCGCCGTCGCGCGACTGCATTCCCATCACCCAGTTCGCGCCAAGACTGATCGCCCGCTCGCGCGCTGGCTCATCCGCCATCGCCGCTTCCGCCAGGACCATTAAAATCACGGCGGAATCGTCCACGTCGGGATACCAGTCATTGTAGAATTCGAAAGCCCAGCCGCCAGGCTCGAGTTCCGGCCGTTTGATCGACCAGTCGCCCGGCTTGAAAATCTGATGATCCACCAGCCATTTCGCCGCATCGCCAATCGCCGGATGGCTGCCGCTGATACCCGAATCCAGCAGCGCCTTGCCCGCCAGCGCCGTATCCCAATTGGGTGAGACACAGGGCTGGTAGAGAATCGAATCTCCCTGCTCCCAAATCAACTCACGCGACGCTTCGAGCGCTTTTTTGATCACCGGATGGTCGTTGCGATAGCCGAGCGCCTTGAGCGCCATCGGGCTCAGCAAATAGCAGGGCTCAATGCCGCCCCATGAGCCATTGGCGTCCTGATGCTCAACGACCCAGCTTTCGGCGTAACGTGTGGCGCGGGCGCGCAGCCGCTTCAAATTATGATGATCATAGAAGCGCAGCACTTTGTCGGCGACCAGCAGCGCGTTGCGAAGCGAGACCAGGCGCGCGCCGCGGGGCATCTTGAAGCGGGTGAAATGCGGCGGCTCGATATAGAGTTCGAGCACGCCCTCGCGCCAGTCCACCGCGACGCACGGCTTGGCCGCCTGCAGCAGCATCAGCGCGAACAAGGTGCCGCGCGCCCATGACGACAGCTCGTACATGTTGACCGGGAACCAGTTCGGCAGCAGCGTGATCTCGACGGGCAAGGCCGCGGTCGCGTTCCAGGGCAATTGATTCATCGCGGCCAGATAAAAACGCGCGAGCGTCCCCGCCCGCGCGATCCCGCCGCGAGAAAGAATCCAGCGGCGCGCCTGCATCATGGGTTCATCGCCGGCCCGCATCCCGGTCAGCTTCAAGGCGAAGTAGGCCTGGATGGTGGTTGAGATATGCCCCGGGCCGCCCGGAAATAACGTCCAGCTCCCGTCCGGCTGCTGGATTTCGAGCAGCAGACGGCGCAACTTCGCTTCCAGTTCGGGATCGCGTTCAAGCTCCATGAAGCGGCGGAAAATGATGTACTCGGCGTTCATTTCCGCGTTGGCTTCAAGCGGCGCCTGCCAATAACCCTGCGGATGTTGTTTGGCGATCAACGAGCGCTGCGCGCGATCAATCACAAACTCCAGCCGGGCGCTGAATTCATCGCGAGGCGGCTGCGCGCCACGCTCCTTCTCGATCTGAAAAGCCTGTTCCATAGAGACTTGAATGGCCTCAGCACCGGAGCGCGTTGACTCCGGCCGCGGGCAAATTTCTTTTCAGGGTATAACCGCGCATTTCAGTACGGTGCCCCGTTCGAGCATCGCGAACACTTCGCTCAGCTCCGCCAGCGTCCGGCGCGCGTTAATCACGCGTCCGGCGTCAATGCCGCCCACGCTCAGCCATTCGAAGGCACGTCGCACATCGCGCGGCCGGAAATGGAAGGGCGCGATCAGCGTCAAATTGTCATAATGCATCCGGCGCGTATCGACGCTGAGCCGCGTGTCCACCGGACAGCCGCCGAAAAAAATCACGCGGCCGCCCCGCCGCACGCGCGCGAACGCGTCCTGCCAGCCCTGCGGATTACCGGTACATTCGATCACCAAATCGGGACCGTAACCACCGTTGAGCGACGCGACCCGCGCTTCAACGTCATGCTTGTTGACGTCGATGACCTGGTCGGCACCGAGTTCACCCGCCCATTGGAGACGCGACGCGCCACGCCCCGCAATAATCACTCGTTCCATCCCCGCCGCCTTGAGCGCGAGCAGGTGCAGCAGACCGAACGGGCCCGCCCCAATGATCAGGGCAGTTTCGAATTTCTCCGGACGCGCCAGCTCCTGCGCATGAACCACGCAGGCAAGCGGCTCCAATAAGGCCGCCTCCTCGAACGGCAGCGCCTCGGGCTTTATAAAGGCGTTGCACGCGACCACATGGGGCGGAATCAGCAGATAATCGGCATACGCGCCCATCACCATCTTATCCATCGCTTGCGGGCACAGATTTTCCTGACCGCGCGTGCAGTGAAAGCAGGTGCCGCAAGGCGCAGTCGGCGCCGCCATGAGCGCATCGCCGACGTGAAAATTGGCCACCCCCTCGCCGGTTTCGACCACCACGCCGGCAAATTCATGGCCAAACGGACTCGGCAGATGCCACATCGGATGACCCCGGCGAAAGGTTTTCAAATCAGTGCCGCAACTGAGCGCGCACTTGATTTTGATCAGCACCGCGCCCGGCCCCGGATGTGGCGGGTCGAAATTATCCAGTTCGAGCTTGCCCGGCTCGATCAGCATCGCCCGGCGTCCATGCGGCCGCGGGGCGGCCATTGATGGATCGCCAATCAGCGATTTTCCCACCCGGCGCGCCGCGATAGTCGAGCCCGAGCTCACAATTCGCGCTCCACCGCGAAGTTCGCCAGCAGACGCAAGGGCTCGGCGCGTTCGTCGAAATCGGCGAGCGCCTGATGGGCGCGGAGCTTGAGTTGCTCCGCCAGTTCGCGCGAACGCTCGGCGCCAATCAGGGCTGGATAGGTATTCTTGCCGTGGGCCGCGTCCTTATGAGTCCGCTTACCCATTTGCGAGGTGGAAGACTCAATGTCGAGCAGGTCATCGACGACCTGAAAGGCGAGTCCGAGCGCGCGACCATAGTCGCGCAGAGCGTTGAGTTGCGCCGGCGTGGCGCCACCCAGGCGCGCTCCTCCGCGGACCGCGGCGACAAACAGCGCTCCGGTTTTTCTCCTGTGCAGGTCTTCGAGTTCGGCGCGCGTCATCCGCTGGCCTTCGCTCAACAGGTCGATCACTTGACCGCCGACCATCCCGGACGAACCGGCCGCTTCGGCCAACTCCGCGATCGTCTCGACGATCACGGCCGTGGAAGGCCGCGCGCCATCCGCCAGAGTCGCACGCGCCAGTACGGCAAAAGCGTCGGTCAGCAACCCATCGCCGGCCAAAGTTGCGATCGCTTCGCCATACACTTTATGGTTGGTTGGACGCCCCCGGCGCAAATCATCGTCATCCATGCAAGGCAGATCGTCGTGAACCAGCGAATAGGTGTGGATCATTTCGATGGCGCAGGCAAAGTCCAAAGCCGCCGCGAACTTACCCCCGGCCGCTTCGCACGCGGCCAAAGCCAGGATTGGGCGCAGCCTTTTGCCGGCACCGAGCAAACTGTAGCGCATCGCCTCGAAGATGCGCGCCGCAGGCCCGTCGATGTCCACTATTTTCCGTGCAAGCGCCTGTTCGATCAGTTGCGCTCGTGCTTTCAGATAATCGCCAAAATTCAAAGCCACCGAATGGTCGCCATCGCTAGCCAAGCCGCGCTCATCGGTCGTCGAATTCGGAGCGTTTGGATCGCCGGATGACAGTTTCGCGCCTTGCATCGCCTCTCGCTCCTTCTCCGGCCGGAACGCTAACCCCGGCATCTCCCGCTCCACCCCACGCGCGACTTGCCACAAAACACTTTAACGGCGCGCTCTTCAGGTAATGGCCGGTTATTGGCCCGCGCGCTGTATACGACGACGCCGCAGACGAAGCGGCCTGCTTCACCCGCCGCGCCGCATCATCATCTCAGGATATGTAATGACGCACCATGCGCCATGAGTCCTTGAGATTCTTCCCAAAGTCCAACGCCACCGTGCCTTCGAAGCCCGAATGGAGTTTGCAGTCGCGGCAGCGGATATCCTGTTTGGTACGATAATATTCCCAATCAGTCGCCGCGTGTAGCTGATTGAAGGTCTTATAGTGGCCGTTGGTGATTAAATAGCACGGGCCTTTCCATCCTTGCGGATTGCGCGTAACCGTCGTCCATGGACTGCAGAGCAAGTCCCGCTCGCCCGCCAGATAATCAAGATAAATTGGCGTGTTGATGATGCGATAGTCTTCGGCGAGCTTACGTACGCGCTTGAACTTGTACGGCATCTCTTCTTTGCTCAGATAGATGTCGTTGGTCAAAACCTGGTACTGGTAACCAGGCGTCAGCAGCATCCCATCGACGCCGAGTCCAGCCAAAAATTTGATGAGCTCGTCAACTTCCTCCGCCGTGGTCTCTTTGAACACGGTGGAATTGGTCTGCACGCGATAGCCCTTTTCCTTCAGCATCTTGATCATGCGCACGCAGATATCGAAGACGCCTTTGCGATCGACCACGCGATCATGGGTTTCACGCATGCCGTCGATGTGCACATTGAAGCTCAGGTAAGGATCGGGCGCGACCTGCTTGACGAAACGTTCGAGCAGGAGGGCGTTGGTGCAAATCTGGACGTGCCGCTTCTGCTCGATCAAGCCTTTGGTCAACGGCACGATATGCTTATACATGAGCGGCTCGCCGCCGCAGATTGAAACGATCGGCGCGCCCGCCTCGTTGGCTGAAGCCAGCGCGTCCTCTAACGGAATCTGATCGCGGATAGTATCCTTATATTCGACAATTCTGCCGCATCCGATACACGCCAGATTGCACGCGTGCAGCGGCTCCAGCATCAGGACCAGCGGAAAATATTTCTCACCCGCGCGGCGCTTGCTTCGCATATAGCGCCCTAGGTCCATCATCAGTCGTAACGGTATCCGCATGTTTGCTTTCCTTAAGAATGTTGAGGCACGACGGTCTCCGCGCTGAGGAACGAATCGTTGAACAACCAGCGACGCAGCATCGCCATCGCGGCGTCAATATCCAATTCCTGATGGTTCAGGAAGAGGAAACCGATCAACCATCCGTTAAGCGTCGCTAACAGAAAGCTAACCATCATCGGAGGCGAAAACTCGCGCGGACTCAAGCCCTTCTCTTGCGTTTTGGCGACCAGATCAACCAGCAGCGTGCGGTAACCGTCGTAGAGCTTCAACACCTGCCCAGCCAGACTATTCGTCTGTCGCTCATCATGCAGCAATTGCGCCACGAAAAACCGGATTGAACTGGCATTGCCGCGCACGAACTGCAAATACGACTCCATCAGTTTCAAAATCTGCTGCTGTTCGTCCAATGCGCCGGCTTCTTCGGCAAAATCGATGAAATAAGGTTCGAGCAGACGGTTCAGGACCGCCAGAAAAAGTTCTTCTTTGGTCTTGAAATGCCAAAAAATCAGCGCTTTGCTGACGCGCGCCATGCGCGCAACTTCGGACATTGAAGTCTCATGAAAGCCCCGGTTGGCGAATAATCCCATCGCGGCTTTGAGGATTTCGTCGCGTGAATCCTGAGCGCGTGATTCGAGCGGGGCCCTCGGTTCCTCCGCGTTCATTAACTTCTCCTGCCGACGCTGCTATCGAGCACCTCGCCGCGCCTCCCACCGCGCACGGCGCCCCGCGTCCGTTCACGCCGCGTCGCCATCTATGTCAGACTTGAACGACTTCCTAACCTAGCGGTCAATCCAAGCTTATCCGGCCCCGCCACGAGTTTCAATAGCGCCCAAACCCAATCAGGCCGGACCTGAACGGGCGAAATCGCACCAACCCACTTGGCTCATGAAATCGAGAATTTGCACAAATTACGATCGCAAAGGCAGGGATTTCGCCGTGTAAATCAGCTATACAAACCCATTTCAATTTCAAAAAAGGCTCGACTTGAAACGTTTCTCCCGCTCCACCGTGTAGCGCAAGCAGATTCGGAACCTTTAGACATGTTTTCCTGTTGAGCCCCAGGATATTACTGCGGTTTGACTGAAGGGCCCAGTAATGAGTAAATGATGACTATACGTACCCATGTGATGGAGAGGCCATTGGCTGAACAAATCGGGCGTTTTGACCGCAACACCGTTATAGAAGGTGATTGCTTCGAACTTATCATGGAGCTTCCCGACGAGAGCATTGACGTTCTCGTGACCTCACCCCCGTATTGGGGGCAGCGGCTCTCGAAAGGCTTCGGCGTGGAAGATGACCCGCGAGAATACATCCAGATCATGACGCAGATTTTTACTGCCTTCCTTCCAAAGCTGAAAACTACCGGTCTTCTCTGGATCAACATCGGAGACGCATACAATACCCCAGTCAATTGGCGTCTGGACGACCACAAATACAGCTCCTTGGGACCGGACAAAATCGGATTAGCCAATCACAATTCCGCATACGTAAAGCCACGGGCCAAGAGGAAGGCTTTCATTGCTCCTGAGGCAAAATGGCTGCAATATGGGAATTTGCTCGCACTTCCCAACCGGCTTGTAATCGCTTTGTGCGACCAAGGCTACCTGTACAGAGGCGAAATTATTTGGCGCAAGCGCAACCCTATGCCCGAAGGAAGGTGCCGCCGCCCTCATCGTCACCACGAGCCAATTTTTCTACTCGTAAAGACAGAAGACCACGAATTCCGTGTTTCGCCACCTGTGCCGAGCGTCTGGGAATTTGCCAGCGAAAAGATAGACGGCACGGCCCATTATTCACGCTTTCCGGAAGAATTGCCGAAACGCTGCATTGAAGCGTACGGCAAGACCGGCCAGGATGTTGTCGTGTTCGATCCGTTTTCCGGTTCTGGTACAACCGGTATTGCCGCCTTAAAATTAGGGTGCTCCTATGTCGGGTTTGAAATCGACCACGAACAGGTTGAAGCTGCCAACGATCGGCTGACCGCCCTGAAAGAGGGAGGCCATCAACTGTCGCTCACGATTTCCGGAATTTCTGCCAGCGCGAAATGATGAAGCGTGAAAACACATCATCCGGGTTACTGAAATCGCATACGTAAACGCGCCTTTCAATCGGCAAGCTCGGCGTACTTGGTAGCGTGTTTTTGTTGTACGAAAAGCACCCGGTGAAGTAACCCTCTTCTTCGATGTCCTTCCGCTTGGCGCTTTTCCTGCCTTCGACAGCACCGAGCTCGCCACGATTGATTGGCGTTGGCCCTGGCATGCTTTTACAATTCATTGTCCAGAGTGGCGAAGTATATCCAGCGCGCGTCAGCGCGGCACTGAGCGGCTGGTCATCCGTGCGGCGTTCTGCGAGGCTCGCCTTGACATGGACCACCCCGAACATTTTTTCACCGCGCGACGTGTGACCGGTCAGCACCACATCTACCTTATCGGCTTCAACCCGGTCCGGCAGATTCAGCGTTTGTATGAATGCCTTTTTCCTCGCACCGTCGGCTATTAACAGATTAACGCCATGGTGTTTCAAGAACGGCCCGTAGTGCCGTACAAGAATTTCTTCGAGCGCCCATCCCCCGGTACGCTTCCAGCTTTGGTCGAAATTCAGCCGCGCAAACTTCGCTGGGTGATTGTAGGGGTCACAATAAGCCCGATAGATAATGAACCACCAAAGGTCTGACGGGTTCGCATGAGGCCAGACCTGCACCGCCGTCATGAAGGCGCGGGCAACCGCATCCGTTTTTGCGGCTTTGCCTCGCTCCCCTTCTTCTTCACCCGACTCGGCCAACTGCCCCAATCCGTTCCGCAGCGCTTTGATAACTTTCTCGAAATCTTCAAGGGTGCTGTTCACAAGCGTGTACCGAGCATCGAAATCCGCATAGCGGAAATGAACGGTAATGTCCCGCCCGGCTTGTTCCGCGAAAATGTACCGTTCGACGATAGCCGCTTCCGGTTCAGGTAAGCCCTGCAACAGGTCTGATAATCCGGCCTTCGTTTCGTGCAGGATTGCCAGCACCATATCGATGCTTGGCACCGTTTCACTATTTTCAAAACGGCTGACCCAACCCGGTCCGAGAAGCAACCGCTCTTCAAGTTGAGCGTGTGTTAGACCTGCCTTTTGCCGAAGCGCCGCGATGTTTTTGAGAAGTGCGCGAAGATAGCCGTGGGCTTGCGGCATTAAAAGAGCTCCCGTGCGGAGACGCCCAGAGCTTTGGCAAGCTTTAGAATGTTGAGGAGGCTGATATTTCTTTCCCCGCGCTCAACGCCGCCGATGTACGAACGGTCAAGCCCGCAGGCCAGCGCCAGCGACTCTTGTGAAATCCCCTTCTTTTTCCGCAGTTCGCGCACTCGTTCACCGAAGTGCTTTTGAACCTGTGTTTCGCGTCTATTACCCATCGGGGCAAAGCAATCATCATGGATGACCATAAGTCCACGGGCTTTACGTACCGCACGGAGGCCACATCATTTAAGGTTAGATCCTACGAAACGCCCCACAATTGAGCGTTTCTATCGTGCGAATGTCTGAGGCAAAGATCTGAGGCATGAAAACAAGCCCGCGCACCACCAGTCCTTCTATTCTAAACTGTGTGCAGAGGCGCTCGGGAAAACGGCCGCCGTCCTTGCCGAGGCTCACTTGCAGTGATGCACCGTCCAGCCAAGCGGGCAAAGCGCGACGTATACGTCACAGCCGGCCGATAGCACATCTCGCCGGTGCCCGAGCCGGAATTATGAATCTCGTGCAGCTTCTGCAGATAGGCTTCGAGCGGACTCAATCCGATGGTCCTACGCAGGCAGTTGATAGAAGACAGCCTGCACTCCCTCTCTCATCTGGCCCGCAAAGGACCGGAGGAGAAGGTTGAGGAAAGAATTTCTATCCGTATCCCATTGGACGCGGCGGAGTGGCGGGCGGCGGCGGTCAGGGCGATCGCGGTGCGTACTTCATCGGCATTGCGGGCGGCCGCCGGCCCATCATGGCCCTCATCGATCGCGCGGACGAATTCGGCCGCCATGCCGGTAAACCACGAAGGATGATAGGAATTCCCCGCGTCCTCCGCGCCATCCTGGAAATGCTCCACTTCGCCCGAGCGCCGCGTAAACGTCAACCGGTCACCTTCGATTTCGATCAAACCTGCGCCGCCGTGGATGGTCGCCGAGGTCCGTCGTACCGGCGCGCGCCACGAAAGGTGGCTATAGCCGACGCGATCGGCGAATTCAACGCGCAGATCCGCGATTTCATCGAGACCCCCCGCGCCGCATATCAATTTCGCGGAAATCGCGGTGGGGGCGGCATTCATCAGCCAGCGCATCAGGTAAAAGACGTGCCAGCCGTGGTCGATCAGAATACCGCCGCCGCTGGCCGCGCCACGCCGCCATTGTTGGCCGCCCGCCGGGCTGCCATGGCCGGCCGGCGCGTCGCGCAATCGTACAAGCGAAACATAGTCGGGTTCGCCCAGCGCCCCGGCTTCGATCAATTCATGGGCGCGACGATAAACCGGGGAGTATTTCCAGTTGTGCATGCACATCAGGACGCGCGAATTTTTTTTCGCGGTCGCGGACAATACGGCGTATTCACCATTGTCGAGGCATAGCGGCTTTTCCACGATCACGTGCGCGCCCGAGGCGAGCGCGCTTCGGATCGCTGGCGCATGAAAGGCGGGCGGACTGGCAATGTCGAGAAAATCCGGCGCCTCGCCGTCAAGCATCAACTCGAGGTCGTCATAGACGCGGATATTCTTGAGCAGCCGGATCGCATGATGGCGTCGAGCGGCGGCCGGATCGTGAATCGCGACAATATTGACGTCCGGCCGCGCGCCCCATCCCGCCAGATGGGCTTGCGCGGCGACTTCACCGAAGCCCGAAAGCGCCCCCCTCAGCATCATCCCCTCACCTCATCCACAACCGTCACCGTGCGACGGACCGCGCTAGGAAAGCTCTGCACAAGGATGATTCTGTCATTCTGAGCGCACCGAAGAATCCCGGATCTTTTGATTTTTGCCAGTTCTTTTAACCGGATTCTTCACTTCGCAGACTTCGTTCAGAATGACAGATCGGCTTGGGCGGGGCTTCCTTAATTGATCCACGTGCGCGCGAAGGTTCCGATTTCGGCTTCGTACCGCTCGGGTGCCAGCGACGCGTTCATCAGCACCAGACGATGAACGCCCGCCTGCGCGTACTCTTCAACCGCA
>JBOHWL010000125.1:0-6182 GCA_050736615.1 Binataceae bacterium (SeqCode)
GGACATGACTGCCAAACCCCGATGAAATCAATCAAACAGATGAAAACAAGGCGTACACACGCCCCTCGATAAAATGGTGCTCATGACAGGAATCGAACCTGTGACCTCTTCCTTACCAAGGAAGTGCTCTACCGACTGAGCTACATGGGCCCATACTCCGGCCGTCACCCTATGCTTCCCGCTTCTCCAATCGTTCCACCCGCGTCGGCGGTTCTTCTTCTCGAACGCCGCTCGCGGACTCGCCTGCTCGCGCCACCTTCGGCTTCGCTAGGGAACCTCTGAACAAACCCATTTGTCATTCTGAACGGAGTCCGCGAAGTGAAGAATCCCGGTAAAACGCCCGCAAGGTCAAAGGATCCGGGATTCTTCGCTGCGCTCAGAATGACAGAACCACGCCGCGCGCAGAGGTTGCCTATGGCAAGCTAAATGGAGCGGGAAACGGGACTCGAACCCGCGACCCCGAGCTTGGAAGGCTCGCGCTCTACCAACTGAGCTATTCCCGCTCTCCCATTCTCCCACACACATCGGTGGACTGGTTGCTCGTTTCGCTCCACTTGATGATTCTTAACGCCACTCGCCGTTGCCCCCCCGGCTCCATTCGTTTCGCCTGACGGCGGCCTGGCTAGCGCGCACTAAATCTGGTGGAGAGGGGAGGATTCGAACCTCCGAAGGCATAAGCCGGCAGATTTACAGTCTGCTCCCTTTGGCCACTCGGGAACCTCTCCGAAAAACCCTCCGGGCCAAGCCGATGGCCAGAATCGAACTGGCAACCTACTGATTACAAGTCAGTTGCTCTACCATTTGAGCTACATCGGCTTAATCCAAACGCGCGCCACGCACTCCTTTTGCTCAGCTCCACCCCGCTTCGCCTAGTATAAAATCGTAAAACCTTTTAATTATTTTGCGCCGGCGCCGAAGTCAAGAAAGCCTAGCGAGGTCTATCGGCGCGCCGGCGTGCCAGCTCAAACAATGCCACCGCCGTCGCCACCGCCACATTCAGGGAATTCATTTGCCCGCGCATGGGGATACGGACGAGGAAATCCGAACGCTTTTTGACCAATTCCCGGACGCCACTCCCTTCCGCTCCGGCGAGCAGCACGAGCTTGCGCGCCGCGTCCAGCTCATAGAGCGAAACCTCACCCTCTGGCGCCAATGCGGCAATCCAATAGCCGGCGTCCTTTAATTGCTCGAGGGTCCGCACGACATTGCCGCATCGCGCGATCGTAAGATGGGCCCAGGCGCCGGCCGAAGCCTTGATCGCCGCCGGCGTCAGTCCCACCGTATGGTCGCGAGCCAGGATCACCGCCCGCACTCCGGCGCCCTCGGCGGAGCGCAGCAGGGCGCCGAGATTGCGCGGGTCGGTCACACCGTCCACCAGCACCAACGGATCGGGCATCGCGCCGAGTACGTCTTCAAGCGCCGTGTAACGATACTCGCGTATCAATGCGAGCAGCCCCTGGTGGCGTCCTTCGGAGCCGGCCATGCGGCGCAAAGTATCGTCGTCGGCACTGATCACGCGGCCTCCGTTGGTACGGACCATGCCGGCCTCGTGATTGAAGCGCCGTTCGGCGCCCGCGCGAATATAGAGCGTGCGCACGGCCGCCGGAGTCACGGCGAGCAGTTCGCGCACCGGTTCCACGCCAAAAATCACCTCGCCGCCATCGGCCGGGGCGCGCCCAACTCGTGATTCATCCCGCGGATTGAAGATGCCAGCGTCCTCAGCGCGGTCGTGCCGGCGTTCGCTGGGTGAGGGAGAGCCGCCACTATTCTTGCCGCGCGGCTTCAATTTCGCGAAATGACTTCGCCGGTTTTTCATCAACGTCATATTAGCTTTCGCCCACGCTTCATTGTACGAGGGGCGCGCACGGTCGCGGACGAATTCGCCATCCGCGCGTTTCCTTCGCACCAACCGCCGTCTAAACTGAAGCCTCGGCGTTCAAGCGCCGTACCCATTAACGTGCGCATTCCTGGTCTCACGACTCTCGACCGGTACATCGAACGCGAGGTGGTCGCACCGTTCGCGCTAGGTGTGATCCTGCTGACCTTCGCTCTGGTCAGCGGGCGCCTGCTCAAGCTGACGGAAATGGTGGTGAATCATGGCGTCACGCTCGGTGACGTCGGCGCGCTGATTGCTTACATCATGCCGGCCTTTCTGGAGTTGACCTTTCCCATGGCGGTGTTGCTCGGGGTGCTGATGGGATTCGGCCGGCTGTCGGGCGATCGCGAACTTATCGCCGCTCGTGCCTGCGGAATAAGCCTCTATCGACTGGCAGTGCCGGTGCTCGGTTTCGCGCTGGTTATTTACGCGCTTTCGAGTTGGCTGGCGTTTTCGGTGCGGCCGTGGGCGAATTCGAGTCTCCAAAAACTGATCGTCGAGATGACCCAGACCCGTTCGACCGCCGGACTTAAAGAGAAGATTTTCAACCATAATTTTCCCGGCCTGGTGATTTACGTCGATCACATCTCGCCCGCCGACGCGAGTCTGCACGGCGTGCTGATCTCGGATGCGCGCAATCGCCATCAAGAAAACACGATTATCGCCCGCCGCGCCGTGATTGTGCCCAACCAGGCCCAGGACGGCGTCACTCTGCGGCTCTTCGACGGTTCGATTTTCGGCGTCGAGCCGGACAATAACGCCAGCCACGTCACCTCCTTTCGCATCTACGATTTGAATGTGCGCCCGCATGATGAACTCGGCACACGCAATCGCGACCCCGAAGAAATGTCCTACGGCGATCTGCTCGCGGCCATTGCCAAGGCTCGCCACGACGGCCATCCGGATTACGACGCCGAAACCGAGCTTGCGAGCAAATATACCCTGCCCTTCACGACCATCCTGTTCGCTATCATCGGTATTCCGCTGGGGCTCAAACCCGCGCGCGGTGGCCAGTCGGAGCGCTTCGGCGTCGCGATAGCGCTGTTCTTTATATACTACTCGCTGATGCGCGCGGGTGAGGCGCTGGCGCAACGCGGACGGCTTGACGCGTTCGTCGCGATGGCGATACCCGACCTCGTGTTCGGCTTATTGGCGGCGTGGCTGTTCTATCGGAGCGCGTCCGATCTGGGCGACCAGGGTCGCGGACCGGGCGATATCCTGTGGGATTTGGTTGAACGCTATGAACGGCGCAAGGAGAAGGAGGCGGCATGAAGCCCCATTCGCGCCTGTCGCCGACCATGGACCGCTTCCTCGCCGGGCAATTCTTCGGTCCATTTCTGGTCTGTTTGGCCGCCTTTACGGTCGCCTATCTGCTCGGCGACATGTTCGATCGTTTCAACGACCTGATTCATTACGGCGGCTTCGGCCTGCTGGGACTGGAATACTTCGGCTTCAAAATCCCACTGATCGTCTCGCAATTATTGCCGGTCGCATGTCTGGCCGGCGTGCTGCTGGGCTTCGCCCTGCTAAATCGCAGCGGCGAAGTACTGGCCTGCCAGCAGCTTGGTATCAGCCGGCTGGAAATGGTGGTGCCGGTGTTGCTGGTGGCGGCGCTGATTTCGATGTTCGATTTCGCGCTGAGCGAAACCGTGGTGCCTTACACCACGCGCGAGGCCCGCTATCTCTACGAGGTCCAGCTCAAGAAGCGCGAGCTCAAGGGTGTCTTCGCCAATCGTCGGATCTGGGTCCGGGTACGCGACGGTTTTCTCTCCGCCGATCGCTACGATACGAAAACCCAGACCCTGCGCGATGTCACGCTGTACGACATTGGCGCCAAATACCAGGTGCGCAATATCATCCATGCCGGCACCGCACACTGGAACGGTCATGCCTGGATGCCCGCCGGGACGACTGATCTCAAGCTTGCCCGCAACGGCGTCGTCACCGCCATCGACCGCTCGCGCGGCTTTGGCTCGGACGTCAAGCCCTCGGACTTGAGCCTGCTCAAGCTCGCTCCCGATGAGTTCAGCTTGTGGGAGCTCGACCGCTATATTCACGATCTGCGCAGCAAGGGACTCGACCCGGGAGGGTACTTCGTTGATCGCGATTTGAAATACGCGATGCCGCTCGCGTGCGTGATCATGGCCGCGCTCGGGGTCGCGCTCAGTCTCGACCCGTTACCGCGCCATTTGAGCCTCGGCCGCAGTTTCGGCCTCGCGATCGGTATCGGCTTCGGTTACTGGCTGGCCTTCGGCCTGACCTCATCGCTGGGACGCTCGGGCATTATGCCGGCTTGGGTGGCGGCGTGGCTGTCCAATATGACATTCGCGATCATCGCGCTGTCCATCTTCCTGTTCGGCGAAGAGCACTAATTTCCCTCACCACCGGGATGAATTGATGGAACCGGACAAACGCCGCCGTTTCGATTATCCGCGCGACTCGGGGCACGTACGATGGCTTGCACTGACCCGCGACAGCGCGCGTGAAAACGTATATTTTAGACTCGCATGGCTGAAGATACGCTCAAAGCGCTGGAAGAAGCCCGCATCAGCGAATTCCTCGCGCTCGCGCGAGTGGCTCGGCTCGCGACTTCCGATATGCACGGCGCGCCGCACAACATTCCGCTATGTTTCTGGTTCGACGGCGTCGCCCGCTTTTATTTCGTAATCGATGAAAAACCCAAGCGCCTGACTCCGACCGGGCTCAAGCGGATGCGCAATATCGCGGCCAATCCCAAAGTCGCCCTGATCGTCGACCATTACGAAGAGGAATGGTCTTATCTGGCCTATGTGCTGGTTCACGGCGAGGCTCACGTGGTCGATGATCCGAACGAATACATGCTGGCGTTGCGCAATCTGCGCGACAAATATCCGCAATATCGCACTATGGTGCTGAGTTTGCAGAAAAACCCGATGGTGCGTATCGACGCGCATCGCGTGCACGCCTGGGGCGAACGTTTCAAGGCTTCAAAAGCGAACGGTTGATGACGCGGATCGAGACAATCGCGTGCGCGCTCGCGGATGCGTCGCTTGACGGCTGGCTCTTTTACGATTTTCGCCTGAGCGATCCGCTCGCCTACCGTATTCTGGGCCTATCGGAACAAGGCCTCACGACGCGGCGATGGTTTTATTACCTGCCGGCGGTTGGCCAGCCGGCGGCGTTGCTCTCGGCGCTCGAAGCGCGGCGACTCGATGGAATTCCGGGCCAGCGCGTCATCTACAGCTCCGAACGGCGCATGCTCGAAGGTCTGGCCTCGATTCTCGCAGGCGCGCGGCGGATCGCAATGAATTATTCTCCACAATGCGCGATTCCCTATGTCTCACGGGTTGACGCAGGCACGGTCGAACTGGTGCGGGCGTTGGGCGTCGAGATCATTTCGGCCGCCGATTTGATCCAACAATTCGAAGCCACGCTCGACGCCGGACAACTCGCGGGCCATCGCCGCGCCGCCGCCGTGTTGCGCGACATCGTGCATGAAACGTTTGCTGAAATCGCGCGCCGCATCCGCCATCGAATACCCTGCACCGAGTTTACCTTGCAGCAATTCGTCCTGGGGCGCATCGCCGCCCATGGCCTGGCTACCGACGAGGCGCCGATCGTCGCGGTCAACGCCAATGCCGCAAGCCCGCATTTTTCACCGAGCCACGCGCATGACGCGCCGATCCATAGCGGCGATCTGATTCTACTCGACCTGTTCGCCAAGGAATCCGTTCCCGACGCCATCTACGGCGATCTCACCTGGATGGGCTTTGTCGGCACGGAGGTGCCGGAACAATACAGCGACGTGTTTCGTATCGTGGCGCGGGCGCGCGACGCCGCCGTCGCGTTGATCCAGGACCGCGTCGTCGGGCACTGTCCGATCCGTGGCGAGGAGGCCGACCGCGCCGCGCGTGAAGTGATTGAGCGGGCCGGTTATGGCGACGCCTTCATTCATCGCACCGGCCATTCTATTGGCCGCGAGGTTCACGGCGCCGGCGCTAATCTTGATTCGCTGGAAACGCGCGACCATCGGCGGTTGATTGACCGCACCTGCTTTTCCGTCGAACCGGGCATCTACCTGGCGGATAAATTTGGCGTGCGCAGCGAACTCGACATGACGATTGAGGGCGGCCGTGCGGAGGTCAGCGCGCCACCCGCCCAACATCAAATCATTCCTATCTTGTCACGTTTCGCCGCGTGATCGGACGTGCCGATTCGCGCGGTACTGCCAATGATTTCGTCATATTCGCGCCGTCTCCGGATACGCTTCTCTGATTTTAACGCACCTCCGTGGGGCGGGCGAGTCCGCGAGCCTTCGGCCAAAGTC
>JBOHWL010000126.1:0-8838 GCA_050736615.1 Binataceae bacterium (SeqCode)
CGACTATCCGCATCATGAGGGTTCGTGGCCGCATTCCTACCAGGCGATCGAGCGCCAGATGGGCGATTTGACCGAAGAGCAGCGCGCGAAAATCCTGGGCCGTAACGCCGCGCGCGTATTCAATTTCGATACCAACGCACTGATGTCGCGCCGCGATACGACAGTCAACTAAAAACCAGCGCGATCTCATCGTAAATCAACGAAAAGAGCCGGTCCCGACGTGGGCCGGCTCTTTTTTTGGTCGCCCATCGAAAGGCGATGAATGCTCGTGGAAGCACTCGACATAGAAAGAACGAATCTGGTGCTGTAAAAGCCTTTGAATCATGGATTCTTTTGACTTCAGACGCGTTCTTTAATATTTTTTGTTCTCACCTGACGTATTGACGTGTAATTCGATGTCCGATTGGCGGCTGATGAGGACCCATCGCCTCTTTAATACAAATCCGGCAGAAATCAATGCCGACACCAATTCGTGGGCTGACTGTGCTCGCGAGGTATGCGCCCCCATCGGGTTCTCAAGGATCACCTCCGCGCGCGCTGGAGGCCATGGGCCAGTGACTGTAGCATCCGACCGGCCCCCGTCCTGCTCGCCTTGGCGCTTGGCAGGGAAAATCAAAAACCGTTCTCATTAAGCCGATCATCGTCACCATGGCCACAAATTGGCGCTCCGACGCAACGCCGGAGGTTCCCCCTAATATCGACCAGTCAGCTGACTGCACGACGGCAAGGCTGCAAGGTCCCGATTCAGAACACCTCTCAGGCTGTGAGAACAAACCAATTGAGGGCGCTCGTAAACATGCGCGCTGCCCACCCGCGGCATAGCAGTGCTCATCCGTGGCCCTCGGGCAGGTCTGCTCGCTCAAGTAGCTTAACCAGTCAATGAACGGGAGGATCCATGAGACTCAGTGTTGCTGCAATAATATCGATACTGTTGCTCATGCCGACTGGCTTGTTGGCCGGAGAAATCGAAATGTGGCCTCCATCGACCCAGCAGCCCTGTGGGCAGATAATCCGGAGCAGCAAACTGCACAGCTGACGACGACCTCAGTCGAAGTGGGCCCAGATACAACTGTACGCCAGTGCCCAGCACCAGAAACGATTTTCCCAGACAAGGCAATGGGGCTCAGCATCGGCAATGTTAACAGCATCATCACCAACGGGCCTGGCAAGGGAAAATGCGCGTCCGGAACCGCAGGCGCGATGGTTTACGATAACGGCACCCTCGCCTTGGGAGTTCTCTCCGACGCGCACGTACTCGCCGGCGTAGATGGTATTGGAGCTGGCGTTTACGGACTTGGCTCGGGCATAACGATGCCCGGCCCAGCAGATCTGCCTATGCCTACGGGACAAACAAATCAGTACGGCGGACACTATTGTAACCCAACGCTCGAACAGCAAAATACAGTTGCAAGCCTCACCTACAGCTATCCGATCATATTGGGCAGCGGGTAATGCTATGGATGCGGCGTGGGGCTCTGCTTATGAGGGCAACGATAGGTTCGACCCACACGTTTACAATATAGGAGAGCCGAGCGGCATACCTTGGGGAGCAGCGTCGCAAGGCTTGCTGATTGAAGCAATGGGGCGTAGTACATGTCTGCAAAAAGGCAAGATCGTCAATACTCACTTTGACATGACGATCAACGGAGAGATAGGGTTTCACGGTCAGTACCTCGCAAACATTCATCCACAGGAGGGAGATTCAGGCGAAGTATGGTGGACTCAGAGCACATGTCCACAAGCGGTTGCATTAGGTTTTGCGGGTACCACAAATACTCACATGGCCGTGGGCTCACCCATCGGTCTAGTCTTGAGCGGGCTAAACGTAACTCTGGTTGGACAGTGCTGCGGAGCGACGCTCGCAGTTGCCGCCTATGAAATAGCGGCGCGCGCTCCGTTCCGAGAAACCACGGTGCGGAAGGCGAATCGCCTGAATACCGAGCGAATGCTGGACCTATACGCCCCGGATTTTGTCGGACAAATGCCGGAAGTGTGGGGTATGGGGGCGGGCTTGGACAACAACGGAGCATCGGAGGTCATGGTATAGATTCCCAGCCTCCAAACGCGGCGCAGTCTATCCGGATCGATCATGAGTTGCAGCGGGCTAACACGATGATCTGGGTTAGTCAAAGAAAGCTCAGATGGTGGAAGGACCTTCCGTTGCTTGGGTTTGAGTCCGCAAGTGCTGAAATCGAACCTAGTAATCAGGTCTGTATTGAACTATCGGTCAAGCGAGTCAATCCACTAGTAGTTGCCATTCTGCCACAGGAACTGGGAGGGTTTCCTACACGCGTTGTCCCACTGTCCCCCAACAGAGCAGAGTTTACCCCACCTGTCATGAGATAGAACGTTGCACATAACGTCTATTGCCTTGTCGCCAGACTGGTGCTTAGAGGTTAGCTGAGGTGAGCGCCAGTGTCGTCGGTGAACTTTCTGAATAATCTTAGGAAAGGCATGATGATGGCTCATGCAGACCGCAGCTTGATGTGCAGGCGACCCGCGATAGTCGCGGAATATAGGTGTTGAGGGTAGCGGTGTACGCCACCCCCCATGCCGGTGAGTTATGCGAACTATTCGAACATCAGGACGGTGCGCGCGACTTCACCATTCTTCATCGCGCGAAACGCCTCATTGACATCTTCGAGCTTGCCGCGGCGGCTGATCATGTCGTCGAGGTTGAGCCGTCCCTGCAGGTAGTAATCGATATAACGCGGCATATCGATGCGGAAACGGTTCGAGCCCATCATCGAGCCCTGCAGCTTGCGCTCGGTCAGGAGTTTGGGACCGTCGATTTCAACCTTCTGCCCGACCGGAATCATGCCGACGATGGTCGCGGTGCCGCCCGGCTTGATGCATTCGAAGCATTGCTCGGCAAGCTTCTTCACTCCCACGGCTTCGAAAGAATAATCGACGCCCGCATTTGGCCCCCCTCCCGTCATTTCCCTCATCGCCTCGACCGCGTCCTGATGCGAAGCGTCGATGGTGTCGGTGGCGCCGAAACGCTTGGCCATCGCAAGCTTGGATTCGAACTGGTCGATCGCGATGATACGGCGGGCCCCGGCGATCCGCGCGCCCTGGATCGCTGAAATCCCCACGCCGCCGCAACCGAATATCGCGACCACCGAGCCTGGCTCGATTTTCGCCGTATTGAGCACCGCTCCGACCCCGGTGGTGACGCCGCATCCAATCAGTGCGGCGCGATCCAGTGGCATATCGTCGCGGATCTTCACCACCGCGTTCTCGTGCAGCAGCATCTTTTCCGCATAGGTGGAAAGATCGCTGAACTGGCGCACGGGCTTGCCGTTTTGCGACAGCCGCGGCGTATCGCCCTTGGCTCGCTGGGTGGCGCGCCGGTTCGAGCAGCGGTTGGGATGGCCCGACATGCATTCTTCGCAATACCCACAAAAGACCGACGGACACGAGATGACGTGGTCGCCGGGTTTCAGGTAGGTAACGGCCTTGCCGACTTTTTCGATAACTCCGGCCGCCTCATGGCCGAGTACAGCGGGCGCCGGATGCGGATAGAGGCCTTCGACGAAATGCAAATCACTGTGGCACACGCCGGTGGCGACGGTGCGCACCAGCACTTCGCGATCACGTGGTTCGTCAACGTCAACCTGCTCGATCTTCAATGGTTGATGCGGACCGTAAAAAACTGCGGCTTTCATTAATTCACTCCCTCAGCGGAGTCCTCTGGGGGAAACCCCGCCCAGGTCACTCCCGTCATGCTTTGTTACTCGAACATCAGGACGGTACGGGCGACTTCGCCATTCTTCATCGCGCGAAAGGCGTCGTTGACGTCTTCGAGTTTGCCGCGACGGCTAATCATGTCGTCCAAATTGAGGCGCCCCTGCAGGTAGTAGTCGAGATAACGCGGCATGTCGATGCGGAAGCGGTTCGAGCCCATGTTGGTTCCCTGGATTTTGCGCTCGGTGAGCAGCTTGGGCCCGTCGATTTCGACCTTCTGGCCAACCGGAATCATGCCGATAATGGTCGCGGTCCCGCCCGGCCGGATACATTCGAAACATTGCTCGGCGAGCTTCTTCACCCCGACCGCCTCGAAGGCATAATCGACGCCGCTGCCCGGTCCGCCGCCGGTCATTGAGCGAATCGCCTCGACGGCGTCCTGATGCGATGCGTCGATGGTGTCGGTGGCGCCGAAACGTTTGGCCATCGCGAGCTTGGATTCGAACTGGTCAACCGCAATGATCCGGCGCGCACCCGCGATCCGCGCGCCCTGGATGGCCGAAATACCGACCCCGCCACAGCCGAATACCGCGACGGTTGAGCCGGGCTCGATGCGCGCGGTGTTGAGCACCGCGCCGACGCCAGTGGTGACGCCGCATCCGATCAGCGCGGCGCGATCGAGCGGAATCTCGTCGGCGATTTTTACCAGCGCGTTTTCATGTACCAGCATTTTTTCCGCGTAAGAGGAAAGGTCGGCGAATTGACGCACCGGCTTGCCGTTTTGTGAAAGCCGCGGCTCGTCACCCTTCGCGCGCTGGGTCGCGGCCTTGTTCGAACATCGATTGGGATGTCCCGACATGCATTCCGGGCAGTAACCGCAGAAGACTGACAGGCAGGCAATCACGTGGTCGCCCGCTTTGAGATAGGTCACGTCCCGGCCGGTCTGTTCGACGATGCCGGCCGCCTCATGGCCCAGCACGGCTGGCGCCGGAAACGGATAAAAACCATCAACGAAATGCAAATCGCTGTGGCATACGCCACTGGCGACCGTTTTTACCAGCACCTCGCGTTCCCTGGGCTTGTCAATCTCGATTTGCTCGATGGTCAAGGGCTGATTCGGCCCATGAAACACGGCGGCTTTCATTTTTTGAAACTCCTTTTTGTCTTGCGAGTCTCGGATCCGTACTCTGATGCGGCCACGACCAGCACGGGCCCGGCCGCGTTGCGGTCCTGAGGCTGATAGACCACGAGCCCGCCGCCGCTGTCAAGGAACATGGCTCGGACGTGCACGCGCTAGTGGAGCAGAGCGGCGCACGTGAGGCGGAGCAGAGCGAACGGGTCTGCGAGTCGCGTTTCAGAATACGAGTCCGCGAGGTGCGGTCAGAGTTTGTGAAATTTTTCGCTGGACCTCTTATCCGTCATCCTGAGCGCTAGCGAAGGAACTCGCGCGGTTCTCCGCGCGTTAGCGGCCGCGACTGGATTGTGCCGATCGAAGTAGGCTAACAGTTCCTCAACCCAAACATCCGGGCGTATTCCTCTGATGAGGACGCGCTAACGATGCCCCGCGATAACGCGCGGAGAACCGCGCGAGTTCCTTCACTCCAGCAGCCTTCGTTCAGGATGACGCAAACAGATGCCGATCGGGGTACAGACCAAAAAATTCACAGCTTCTCAGGATGTCCGGTGTTTACCTAGCCAGCGATGGGCGAACTTGTTCTCGCAGTTGTTGCCGCACTAGCGCAGCCGCGGGCGGAGCGAGCAGGCGAGTCCGCGAGCCGCGTTAAAGATGAGTCCGCGACGGTGGCGAGATTCAGCGATGCGCGAACTTATTCTCGCAGTTGTTGCCGAACGTGAACGAGTAGAGCGAGACATTCGGTGTCGCCGCGTATAGCCGCAGCATATGTTCCCCGAAGGTCGGGTTGTTGACCACGTAGTACATGCGCTTGCCCTCCAGCATCAGGTAGGTCCGCCCCTGCTGGTCGGCTTTGACGTCCACGCCCAGCGCGTTGGCCGGCAGCGGTTTGCCGTCTTGCGTAATGTAGAGCGGCTGAGGCTTGCCGTTATCGGAGCCGGCCACCAGATAAACCGATTTGGCCTGGTAATGAAGCGCCACCGAATCATCGAGCGCCTTTGAACTGCCGGCGTGGCGGACGAATTCCGCCCCGGCCAGCCAATTGCCGTTGAGCGCGAACTGATCGATCGGCAGGTCCTTGGGCGCGACGTAATCGACCGCCTGGGCGCGATCCTCACCGCCCGGATTGGCGTTGTTGAGTCCGCGCATGAAGCCCAGGTAGGTCTCGGGCGTCGAGCGATGGCATACGCCGCCAAACATATCGGCGAATTCGTCGTTGGGAATGCGGTACTTGGCGGAACTGAAATCGAGTTTGGGATTAGCCTCCTTCAAAAGTGTTTGGATCTCGCGTTCGAAATCGCCGTAATCGCCTTCGCCGATATGGACGGCGGCAATCCGACCGTCCTTGTCGATCAAATAATCGGCGGGCCAGGCTTGATTATGGAACGCGTTCCATACCGCGTAGTTATCATCGACCGCGATCGGAAAAGTGAAGCCGAAGCGCTTGACCGCGTCCTTAACGTTATTGACATTCTTGGCGAAGGCGAATTCCGGCGTATGCACGCCGATCACCTCCAGCCCCAACGGATGGTAAAGCGTGTGCCAGCGCCGCAGATAGGGAAACGTGCGAATACAATTGATACAGGTATAGTCCCAGAAATCGATCAGCACGACTTTGCCACGCAACTGCTGGAGCGTGAGCGGCGGCGAATTGAGCCAGATTTTGCAGGTGAAATTCGGCGCAGGAACGCGCTCGGCCTGGGTCGCGTAAGCGCGCGCGCTGGTGGTGAATGACAGGACCAGCACGAGCGCGGCCAACGTGGCGAGGACGGCGTACTTCATCCCGGCGCGGCGCGTCACGGCTTTCATGCCTGTCATTGAAATGAGCAGGGGCAAGCCTTGTCAAGCCCGTCCTTGACTGCCAGCGATGCCGTACCTATTTTTACTTTGTAAAGGCGCAGGTGAGGAGAAGGAGTAGTTTTCTATGGCAGGCGAAAATGTGACGCATGTGACTGACGCGAATTTCGAGCAGGAAGTAATGAAATCTCCCACCCCTGTGCTGGTGGACTTCTGGGCGCCGTGGTGCGCGCCATGCCGCGCGATCGCGCCGGTGGTCGAGGAGGTCGCCGGACAATATTCCGGCCGCCTCAAGGTGGTGAAACTCAACGTCGATGACAATCCGGAGGTTCCGGCCCGCTTTGGCGTGCGCGGGATTCCGAATCTCGTCATCATCAAAGACGGCCAGGTGCGTGAGCAGATCGTTGGCGCGGTTCCCAAGCAGCATCTGGTCAAGGCGGTCGATAGCGCGCTGGCCTGAACCCCGGGGAACCTCTGCACAAACCCATATGTCATTCTGAACGGAGTCCGCGAAGTGAAGAATCCCGGTGGAAAGCCCGTAAAATCGAAAGGATCCGGGATTCTTCGCTGCGCTCAGAATGACAGAATTACTCCTTGTGCGGAGCTTCCCTAGCGAGATAGCAACGCGGGTGAGCAACCCGGACTACTTCTTAGTTGAGGGATCCGGGTTTTTTATCTGCTCCGTCCAGTAATCGAGCAGTTCGCCGCGTTTGCTCTCATAGACCTGCTCGAGCCGCGGCGGAATGAAGTCCAGCAACGCATGATTATAGGCCACCAGCCGCGGTGTCAGTTGCGACCGGCGCAGCATGCCGGTACGGACGGGCAGAGCCGCCGTCAGCATCACCACCGCCAGTCCGGCCACGACCGCGCCGATAGCCGCGCCAAGCACGACCCCGCCGAGACTGTCCAGCCAACCCAGATGAATCATGCGGCTTAGATTAATCACGCGTTGGCCGATGAATTCGACCGCGATTAAGGCCGCCACGAACACCAGCACGTAGCCCAGTACCGCGGCGGCGTCCGCGCCGAGCGTGAACGATCGTTGCAACCACGCGCCGAGGTCAAGGTAATACGACGAGGCGAGGTAAATCGCGATTACCAACGCGAGAATCGAAGTGAGCATCCGGAGCGCGCCGCGGGCCAGGCCGTAGAGCGCGCCCAAACCGATAAGTGCCGCCAGCGCATAGTCAAACGCGTTCATCCCGCCCCCATCATCGGCCAGCCGGGCCGCGGCTCATTATTGCCGCAAATTCATGTCGCTGGTAGATCACACAAGATTGGAGCGTTCGTGATTTGCTGTCATTCCGCGCGCACTAGCGCATTGCTGGGACTCCGCACGGAATAACACAAAAGCCACAAAAGTCTAATTCAGCAATGCATTAACGCGGAGGCGTGATGCGGAAGAAACTTTTCGCTGGTAATTGGAAAATGAACCTGACGCCTAACGAAGGGCGCGTGTTGGTGATGGCGCTGCGGGCGGAATTGGACCGCAACGCCGATGTGCTCGCACGGGACCGCGAGGTGATGGTCGCGCCGCCCTTCCTGACCATTCCGGCGGTGTCACAGGAACTCGCGGGCTCGAATATCGCCTTGGGCGCGCAAAACGTTCATTTCGAACCCAAGGGTGCGTTTACCGGCGAGGTCTCCGCGCCGATGCTGCGGGCGTTCGGTGTGACTTACGTGATTATCGGCCATTCCGAACGCCGGCATATCTTTCATGAAACCGATGAATTGATCGGCAAGCGCGTGGCCGCCGCCCTGGCCAACCGTTTGATTCCGATCCTGTGCGTGGGAGAAACCCTCGAGCAGCGTGACAGCGGCAAGAGCGTCACCGTGGTGCTGGGTCAGCTTCAGGCGGGATTGGCGCTAGCTGGAGCGAAAACAACCGCCCCCGTGGTGATCGCCTACGAACCAGTCTGGGCGATCGGCACCGGCCGTAACGCTACGCCGGAGCAGGCGCAGGAAGTTCACGGCGCCATCCGCGAAGCCCTGAAGGATAAGCTTGGCGACGCCGCGGCGGTGCGGATTCTTTACGGCGGCAGCGTCAGCCCGGATAATGTTGACTCATTGATGGCGAAACCCGATATTGACGGGGCTCTGGTCGGCGGGGCAAGCATAAAGGCTGACTCGTTCGCGCGTATCATCCGGGCGCGTGGCGGGTGACGCCGGGAGCGCGATGGTTTCTATCGTAGTAGCGATTCACGTGGTCATTTGTATCGTCC
>JBOHWL010000127.1:0-14676 GCA_050736615.1 Binataceae bacterium (SeqCode)
TCCCGGGTTTTTTTGATTTTGCGGGTCTTTACCGGGATTCTTCACTAATCTAAACGCACGTCGCAGACTCTTTTGCTCGCTCCGCCTGCGGCTACGCTAATGGCGGACTTTGTTCAGAATGACAAAAAGGGCTGGTGCGGAGGTTCTTTAACGGGTTGGGCAAAGCGTGTTCACAGATTTTCGCAATCTTGGCGGCTGTGGTGGACGAACTCGACTAAGAGAAGTCGCAACGTAGGTTTCGAATTCGCGGCGGAATTCGCCCAATTCCACGCCCATCCATATTGCCGGAAATAGCTCAAGTTTCACCTTCGATTTGCCCAGGAGTGAGAGTGCGCCGCGGCGATGGCCGCGTTCAACCTGAAGCAGGGCCGCAGCCGCCTGAATCAAACCCTGAAGGAATAACTTTTCCTCACCGCTGACGCGCTTCCACGCCGCTTCCCAAACTTCGTGGCATTCAAAGAAGCGGCCAGCGTTGAACAGGACGCATCCCTGCCCGAATAATTCCTCGATTTCCGCACTCATCGCCCGCTGCCTTAAAGTTTAAAGGATTGCACAAGCGTTATCGCCGGATTAAAAACGCACGGCGCAGGCGCTTTTTGCTCGCTGCGCCCCCGGTTCAGCCCATCGCGCTTGACGGTGAAAGCCCACGCGTTTCACTATGGCGGCATACAGGAGAGGTTTTCTATGAGCGAAGCCACCGCCAATAAGCTAATCGCGCTCACCGGCGCGACCTTCACGATGAAGGAATCGCAACTGATGATGGGCGGACGCGATCTTGACATCGATATTCCGATCCCTTCATTTCTGATTGAGCATCCCAAAGGGTTAGTGCTCTTCGATTCGGGGTGCAATCCGGAAGTTATCAACAACGCGGAAGCTTACTGGGGCCGCGCCACCAAATTTCTGCGTAATATCCGTTTCAATCGCGATCAGGTCGTCGATCAGCAGGTGAAACTGCACGGCTACAAACCGTCCGACGTTAAATTCGTCGTGGTGTCGCATCTTCATCTGGACCATTCGGGCGGTCTGGCACTGTTTCCCAACGCCCAGTTCCTCGTGATGGAGGGCGAGTTGCCGTACGCGTACTGGCCGAAGCGCCAGGCGCGCAATGCCTTTATTTTAAATGATTTGCTGCCGACGCGCGGCTTCGATTGGAAGGAATTGCCGGGGGATACCGATATCTTTGGTGATGGCAGCCTCAAGATGCTCAAGACAGCCGGCCATACGCCGGGAGAATGTTCATTACAGGTGCGGCTTAAGAGCGGCAGTGTGATTCTGACTGGTGACACGATTCATGTCAGGCCACAACTTGAGACGTTGGCCGCGATGGACAGTGATTTCGATATTGCACAAGCCAGCGCTTCGATTAAACGGCTCAAGGATATCCAGCACAGCGGGGAAGCCAAGCTGTGGATTAGTCACGCGCCGGAAGATTGGGAGGAATTTCCTCACGTCATGGAATGACTTGCGGCCCACTGGGAGCCGCTGTCACCATCGCGAAGGACTGACTAATTCGGGCTGGCGGACGCCAGATGCGAGCGGCGTGGCGCCGGTCCGGGCAAGCCATCATAGACCAATGACCGCCCGTCGGAATGGAAGCGCATCGCTGCCATCAGTTCGATTCGTGCCGACGCCAGCGCCGGCTCACTATCGATGGTGTCAAGCACGAGTTTGCTTCGCAGCCTCATCATTGCGGCAAGCGCTTCACCGAAACCCGCCTCATCGAGGTTAAAACTCACCAGCGAGCGTCCACTTAAGCCAAGCATAACGCGGCCGCCGCGGATGACAACGAGATTTGATGCATCACGTGAAATGCCGCACGCGGGCAGTAGGACGCCGTAAGGATTGGCGGGGTCGGCCGCGCTGAGCGCGATGGGCGGTTCATTGGCCGCAACGCCACGCATAGCACGCAACATCGCGACCGCCTCCGGTAACGCGTACTGTTCGCCTGAGAGCGCTCGGATAAAATAGCCGCGGCGAATCGTACCCGCGTATTCCATGCGGCGCAGCACCATAGACAGCTCACGCCAGGTTGCAGGTGAAGCTTCCAGCGCCAGCATCTCGCGCGTCAGGATTCCGTGACGCGTGAGCAACGTCTGCGCGAGTTCTTTCACGCCATCGCTGGCCGCAACCTGCTTTGCGGCGTCACCCAGTTTCGAGCTATCCCCGTCAGCGACCGTGTCCGGGACCATTGCCGCCGACCAGCGGCCGGACAGACTCGACTTGAGCCGCGCTTGCACCGCCGCGTCATGGCGGCTATGGCCGCTGTGTTCGCGTTCGCGCGTGATAGTGCCGGCGGCTGCGGTTTCCGACCAAAGCAGGCGCAACGGCGCGAAGCTATCGTTGGTCACCCGTCCCGCCGCGACCAGCCGCCACAACGCGGCCAAGGCGTCGCGTTCGGAAATACCAGCGTGTTCAGATAGTTGGTCGAGAAATTGCGCACCGCCCGATATCAGCGCTTTGAGCACCGCCGCTTCCCGCTCATCGAGCGTACGCTCATCGCGCCGGAGCGTGAGCCGGCGATGGCGCCGCGGGACGAAGATGATGGACGAGAACAGCGAAGTTGGGGACGCCGGCGCCTGGTCAGTCGCGGGCGCAGCCATCCAGACGATCTCACCGCTCATGCACAAGAGGTCGAGATATTCGGGGCGATAGCCTGGAATACGCGCGGGCAGGATTGCCTTCTCCCAAAATTCCGGAGTGAAAGCCAATCCAGAGAGCTGTTCGAGCACCTCGCCGACCCCAACGCTGCCCGCCGCCGACTCGCCCAAACGCTGCCATTTCAGCCTGAAGGCGGCAAACTCATGATCATCGCAAGGTTCGACTTCGGCGCGCAGACGGTTCAAGGTCTGGCGATGAATCCGCTCCAGCACGTAGCGATCGCACCATTGCTCGGCCTGGATCGGAATCCCCACCTCAGTTTGGATGAAGTGGCCGCGGAAAATGGCGCCTTCAGCCTCTAATCGCGCAACACCGGACGCAATTTCCGCCTCCGGCAAGCCCGCCCGCCGCGCCATTTCAGCCACCGTCATCGGGCCCGACGTCGCCAATGTGCGCCGGATAATTTCCGCTCGCGCATCGTCGGGCGATATCTGAGCCAAGGCCGCGGATTTACTTGAGCGATTGCCGAACGACCCCCCGGGATACGCGGCTGCGTAAATTCCAGCGTCTTCGTCAGCGATTAGCGCTTCCAAAGACGAGCCAAGTCGCGCTTTGAAAACCCTACCTTCGGCGATCAATTCGCCAGCAATTGCGGTGACATCGCCGCTCGCATGTTCCGATAATTCCCGTTCCATGATCGTGCCGTGGGCGCGGACCATCTCGTAGAGTTCGTCGGCGTTGCGTGCGCGCGAGGCCGGCGCGCGCCCACACGCCTCACCAGCGATTTGTTCGAGCGCCGCACTGGAAAGCATTGCCGCGACGCCCTCTTCACGAAAGACATCCTCGGCCATCGACGGATTCATCGCGACCGTCCGACTGCGACGATTGGCGCGTTCGCCATCATCAAGGAAGGAATAGTCCCACGCCAGCAGTACGCGATGAGCGAAGACCGAGGGTGCGATCGCATCGACCAGCACGGTGCGCACCCCGCCCTCCTCGATGCCCCGCAGCAATTCACACAAACGCTTCAGATCAGTCGATTCCTCCAGGCATTCGCGAATAGTCTCGGCAACGATGAAATGATCCGGAACTTCGATGGCCGGCGGGCGGTTCTCAAAGCATGCGTTGCGTGCTGGAAACAGCGAAGTGATCAATTCCTGTGTGCGCAGCCGCTGAATCCACGCCGCCACCTTGCGCCCCTTCATCGAACGCATCACGCTCAATGCGCGCGTGGCAACATGACGGAAACGCACCTCGAACATCGGAGCGTCCAGGATCGCCTGTACCAGTACTGCGCGAAGATTGCGCGAATTGAGCATCGTCATCAAATGCTCGAGGGGGAAACTATGGCGTGAATTCAGCGCCAACAGCACCGCGTCGTCGATCGCTGAGGCCTGGATTTCGAAGTCAAAACTCTGACAAAGGCGCTTGCGTAGCGCGAGCCCGAAGCCACGATTGAGGCGAATTCCCAACGGCGAATGAATCACAATCTGAGTGCCGCCGAGACCGTCAAAAAACCGCTCCACCACTAGCGTACGTTCATCGGGAATCGCGCCCAGAGCCTCGAATCCGCGCCGCACATACGCGACCGTCTGCATCGCCGCACGCTCCTCCAGCGCGCATTCGCTTATGAGCCAGCGTGTCGCGGCCATTTCACCGTCAGAACGTTGAAGGAGCGCGACAATACGTCGCTTGATGGCGCAAGCTTCCGCGGACAGGGCGGGCGATCGCCCGGCCGCTTCGGTTTGCCAGAACGGCAATGACGGCGCCATTCCGGGCGCTGCCTCGACCAGCAAACGGTTTTTCGAAATGCCGAGAATCCGCCACGGCATCGAGCCTAATGAAAAGATATCGCCGCGCGATGCCTCTTGCGCAAAATCCTCTTCGACGTCGCCAATCCGGCGTTGTTCCGAATTGATCACCACGTCGAGATTGCCACTTTCGGGAATGGTGCCGCCCGAGGTTATTACCGCCAACCGCGCGCCGCGTCGTGGCCGCACGCGATGCGCGAGGCGATCGTGGAAAATCTTCGGCGCGCAGCCCTGGATATGCTCCGGCCGCTGCACCGCCATTTGCTCAAGTAATTGTTCAAGTTGAACCGGGGTCAAGGCCGCGAAATTGAAGGCCGACTTGAGCATTACGAGCAACTTATGCTCGGCGATATCTTCTTCCTCGGCCGCAATCGCGACGATTTGCTGCGCAAGCACGTCGGCGCATCCGGTCGGCACCTCGACTTCGTCGAGCCGGTTATTGCGAATGGCATGAACCGCCGCCGCGCATTCGAGCAGATCATCCAGCGTCAGGGCGAAGAAACGACCCTTGGGCGTCTCACCAAGGCTGTGGCCCGAACGCCCGATTCTCTGCACGGCCGCGGCGATCGATTTGGGCGAATCAATCTGGCACACCAATTCAACCGCGCCGACATCGATGCCAAGTTCGAGTGAGGCGGTTGCAACTAGCGCTTTAAGTTCGCCGCGTTTAAGCCGCTGCTCCGCCATCAGGCGTTCCGCTCGTGCGAGACTACCGTGATGGGCCATCACGGCGTCATGCCCGAGGCGTTTTTGCAGTGCCAGCGCGATTCGTTCCGCCCAGCGGCGGCTCAGCGTGAACACCAGCGTCGTGCGATGGGCACGGATGAGACTTGCAACCGCATCGTACATTGCCTCCCAATGCGGATGGGTCGCGAGCGAACCGAGTTCAGGACCCGGCGCCAACACCTGCAAATCGAGCTGGCGCGGCGCATCATCGGCGCGAACTATCCGCACCGGCCTTGGCACTAGCCCATCGCCGCTGATCTCAGCGCCCGCCAGAAAATGCGCGAGCGTTTCGATTGGATTCAAGGTGGCGGAAAGTCCGATACGCGTGGGCCGGTCAGCCCCACCCCGCCGCACCATCCGTTCAAGCCGTTCAAGCGTGACGCCCAGGTGAGCGCCGCGCTTGTTTCCCGCCAACGCATGAAGTTCATCGACGATAACATAGCGCACGGCGCGCAGCTTTTCGCGAAAACGCGGCGAGGTCAGCAGGATGAATAACGATTCGGGCGTGGTGACCAGAATATGGGGCGACCGCCGCAGCATCCGCGCCCGCTCGCTGACGGGAGTATCGCCGGTACGGAGTCCAGCGCGAATTTCGCCAATTGCGCAGCCGAGTTCATCCGCGATGGCATGCACGCCTTCAAGCGGCTCTTGAAGATTCAGCCGGATATCGTTGGCGAGTGCTTTGAGCGGAGAGACGTACAGGACCGAGACTTCGTCGCGCAACTCGCCCGCCGCAGCCTGGGCCACCAGGCGGTTAATCGCCCACATAAAAGCGGCGAGCGTTTTTCCACTGCCGGTGGGAGCGCATAACAGCACGTCATGACCGGGCGCATGCTGCGACGCGCGAATTACCGGCCATCCCAGTTCCTGCACGCGCGAGGGCGCGTTGAAGCGCCGCTCGAACCAGGTGCGGACCGCCGGATGAAATCCATCCAACAAGACCATCCGATAGTTATAACATTACGATGACCGTGCTTCGCGGCACTTTGTAAAATTTGTGCGTGAATCCACCGTTCCCGGTATCGGTATTGGTGGTGAGAATCGGCTGCTTTTGCGGTCGTGCAACGAGTCGTACATGCGCGCCAGCATTTGCGCCGTATTGCGGAAGGCGGGATGCCGCGTTACATCCTTGACGCGTTCGCCGTAAATCCATACTCCGGGCGAATCGTGAATACTCTCCAGGAATTCCTCGCCGGTAAACGGCCGTTCGGATCATGTTGTCATCGCGACGCGGGTCTCGCCGGTCATGCGGACACCTCCCCGGTCTCAAGTGACGCCGCCACTTACACCACGGCATTAATGCGCCGAAGGGATTACAGAGCGCAAACGCGCGGAAGGGACGGTTTCATGCGCCGCCCGCCGCCTCATTCGCGGAGCCGTAAAAGTTCCGGTAATTGTGCGGTAAATTCGCTGCGCGAAAGCGTTCGCTCGAAACCAGCCTCCCTGGCCGACTTCAACGCCTTCAGATCGACATGAGACGCAAAACCCACCAGCCGCATCGCGGGTTCAATCGCGCGCAGCGTGGCGGTTTCTCCAGCCGGAAAGCTGGTGTCGGAAAGGTCCGCGAATAACGCCGCCGGCCGCAATTCAGCGCATCTTGCCCGCGCGGCCTCCAACGAGGACGCGTAGGCGACTACCACGCCGAGCGCGTCCGCAACGGCATCGATGCGTGAGCGCAGCAAAAGATCGCGCACCAGGACCAGTACTCGCGCGGCGCTCATCGAGGATCGCCTGCAAATCGCGCGGGTGAAAACGGTGCGAGGTCAATCGACGGTTGGCGGCCCTTGATCAGATCAGCGATTATCTCGCCGGTCAGCGCCGATAGAAGAATGCCGCTGCGAAAATGACCGGTTGCGTAAAATACGTTGGACAGCGAGGGCGACGCTCCCAGCACCGGCAAGAGGTCTTTGGTGGCTGGACGCAAGCCCGCCCATGCTTCGCGAAAAGGCGTCGCCGCCAGCGACGGCATCATCTCACTGGTCCCACGCACGATCTTTTCCATCCCACCCAGCGTCACGCTTTTGTCATAACCCGCCTCTTCCATGGTCGAGCCGGCCAGCAAACGGCCGTCGCGCCGCGGCACCACGTAGCCGCGCGTCGAAAATACCGCAGGGCCGAGCGCGCCCGGCCGCGTTTCGAAACATAGGATTTGGCCGCGGATCGGGTGCAGCTTGACGTGGTCCGCCTCGAGTCCGTGAATCTCGCCCGCCCATGACCCGGCGGTGTTAATCACGATATCAGCATCGTGCCGCGCACCGTCGTGGAGCCGCACTCCAGAAGCACCGCGCCCATTGGTTACCACTTCGTCGACCGCCGCTCCTTCAATCAGCCGTGCGCCGGATCGAATCGCGGCGTTGGCGTAGGCCTGTGTCAGCTTGCGGTTATCCGTGCGACGGTTGTCCGGCAGATGGAGCGCGAAACCTATTTCGGGAGAAATCGCGGGCTCCAGCTTGCGCGCCTGGGCCGCGTCAAGCTCCTCCACCGTCGCGCCGGCCTTGCGCTGCCAGCGCGCACGATCTTCCAAATGGGCGCGCTCGGCCGCGTTGAGGGCGACATAGAGGATGCCAGCGTGGTCGTATTCGGGGTCAACGCCGCTTTCGGCAATTAAACGCTCGACCGTGTTTTCAAATACCGTGCGCGCGTGCAGGCAAAGGTCAAAGAAGACGCCGGGCTCTTGCGCTTCGGCTTGCGGCGCTATCATTCCGGCGGCCGCCCATGAGGCTTCCCGCCCCAGACGTCCGCGCTCGAACACGGTGACGGCGATGCCCTCGCGCGCCAGCCGCCACGCCACTGAATTGCCGATGATACCTCCGCCAATTACTACCGCTTTCACCGCTTAAGTCTCGCTCCTATGCCACAATGGCAAATTCAAGCTTAGCCGCATGCCTGTTCCGGTTAAACCCCGCGCCGCTTTGAGTGGCGACGCCGGCCCGATGCGGATTACATGACTGCTCGCCGAACGGTGTATAAGTAATTCCGGCCGTGACCGGAAACTTCCACAGTCCGATGTCAAATAGTGGAGCTTCGCAAGGGAGAACGGGATTGAAAGCACCCACGGCGCTCGACACCAAGCTGATACACGACGGGGAACCGTCGCCGTTGATCGAAGGCGCGGTAAGCATGCCGATTTTTCAGTCGGCGACCTTCGAGTATCGCGGCGAACACGATTATCATGCGCTGCGCTACATCAGGCTCAACAACACGCCGAATCATGTGGCGCTGCATCAGAAGTTGGCGGCAGTGGAAGGCGCCGAAGAGGCGCTGGTCGCGGCCAGCGGGATGGCGGCGATTTCCACCACGTTACTGACGTTGCTGGGTTCGGGTGATCATTTAATTGCGCAAGACTGCCTTTATGGCGGTACGCACGATCTCCTGACCGAAGAGTTTCCTCGCTTGGGCATCGCGGTCGATTTTGTCGATGGAGACGAACCCTCTTCATGGGTATCGGCGCTGCGGCCCAATACGCGCGCGATTTATTTCGAGACCATCTCGAACCCGCTGGTGCAGGTGGCGGATTTGAAAGCGATGGTGGAGTTCGCGCGCGCGCATCACCTGGTTTCACTCATCGACAACACTTTCGCAAGCCCGGTCAATTTCCGCCCGCCGGAAATCGGCTTTGATCTCTCACTGCATAGTTGTACCAAATACCTTAACGGCCATTCGGATATTGTCGCCGGAGCCGTGATCGGGCGCGGTGAATTGGTGCGTCGGATTCAGCGCAAGCTCAATCATTTGGGCGGAGCGCTCGACCCGCACGCCTGTTTCCTGCTGCATCGCGGCATGAAGACCTTAGGGGTGCGCGTGCGCCATCAGAACCACAGCGCGATGGCGATCGCGCGCTTTTTAGAGGCGCATCCTAAAATTATGGCGGTCCACTATCCCGGCCTGGAGCGTCACCCGCGGCACTTACGGGCAAGCGAACTGTTCGACGGCTTCGGCGGAATGATGAGTTTCGAGCTGCGCGAAGGGGTCGCGGCGGCGGAGAAATTCATCCATAACGTCACACTGCCAATTTCCGCGCCGAGTCTGGGCGGAGTCGAAAGCCTGATTACGCGGCCGGCCACCACCTCGCATTCGGGGATGTCGTCGGAACAGCGGCGACGCGCGGGAATCGCCGATGGCCTGATCAGATTTTCCGTCGGACTGGAGGCCGCCGAAGACCTGATTGCCGACTTCACTCAAGCCCTGGCCCAGAGTTAGACCAAGGCGCCGACCTGCTGACCATGGACGCCAACCGTCAATCAGGATAAGCCCGTAACAAGCAAGACGGGCCGGTAGCGCTACCGGCCCGTCTCGGGATTCACCTTGATGGGCGCTGGTCAGCCGCCCGTTGGGCTAACCCTCCGAATTGATGATCTCATAAATGGTCGAGTTGCCTCGCTGGACCAGCAGTAGAGCCGATTTTCCTTTGCGCTGTGCCTGCTTGGCTTTCGCGATGAATTCATCGACGGAGTTCACTTTCTGACGATTGATCTCAAGGATCACGTCGCCGGGCTGCAAACCGGCCTCAGCCGCCGGCGAATCGGGCTTAACACCGCGAACCACCACGCCTTTTTTGATGTTCAGATTCAATTGCTGCGCGATATCGGGCGTCAGCTCCTGCACTTGCAGGCCCCAGTTCGAGGGTTGCTCCGGACCCTGCGCACTCGCGACCTGTGTCTCCTTGAGTTCCGCTATCTTGACATTCAAGTTGACCGGCTTGTCATTGCGGATCACTTGGATCCGCACTTCCTTGCCGATTGGCGTCAGCGCCACCATCTCGGGCAATTCATGCTCGTCGTGAACCGTCTGCCCGTTGTACTGGACGATGACGTCGCCGCGTTGGAGACCGGCTTTGGAGGCGGGACTATCGCTTTGCACCCCTGCCACTAAAGCGCCTTCAGGCTGCGGCAGGCCAAACGACTTAGCCAGGCCGGGAGTGACTTCCTGAATCTCAACTCCGAGCCAGCCACGGATGACGCGGCCGTTCTTCTTGAGCTGCTCCATTACATGCTTGGCCAGGTCGATAGGAATGGCGAAGCCGATACCCGCATTGCTGCCCGTACTGCTGTAAATTGCGGTGTTGATGCCGATGACCTGACCCGAGGTATTGAACAGCGGACCGCCCGAGTTGCCCGGATTAATCGAAGCGTCGGTCTGCAGGAAATTGTCGTAATTACCGCCGAGCGCGCGCCCCTTCGCACTGATAATTCCGGAGGTGACGGTCAGGTTGAACCCAAACGGGCTGCCAATCGCGATCACCCAATCGCCCACCTGGGTTGTGTTGGAATCACCGAGCGTGGCCGCGGGCAGCGGCTGCTTGGTGTTGATCTTGATGAGCGCGAGGTCAGTCTTCGGATCCGTGCCGACCACCTTGGCGGTGAATTCCCGCTTATCCATCAAGGTGACGTGAATCTCCTCCGCATGGCCGACCACGTGGTTGTTGGTGAGAATGTAACCGTCCGGCGAGACAATCACGCCTGATCCAAGGCCGTGCTCTTTGAACTGATGCGGCGTGCCGAAGAAGTGGCGGAATTGCTGGAAGGGGTTATTACCGAACGGGCCACCTGGACCGAAGGGGCTGCCTTGGCCGAATGGATTGCCTCGACCCTGGTTGCCTCCGCCCTGCTCACCACCCTGGTCAGGTTCACCGAAGCCGTTGGTCTTGACCTCCTGCACTACCGCGACGTTGACCACCGAGGGCATCACTTTTTTGACCAATGGCGCCCATGACGGTAACGGAATGGTGTCCTTGGTGCTGGGTTCGGGCTGATTGACCGGCGCGAGCGCGGTGGTGCTCGAATGCGCCGACGAAGCGCTGGAACCGGTAGCTTGCACCGTCTGGGCGCCATTACCCCAGAAAGGAAACGCACCTGCCCGGGCGAAGGCTATTGCGATACCCAAAACGACGCCGCCGGTCACGGCGGCGATTTTGTTGCCCATGTAATCCTCCTGAATCGCCCGGCGCGCGCGGCGCGCTTATACGGCGAATTGCTACCTTTCAGACGTAAATGGAAGGCCGAAATTCAAGGCCAGCGTCGCGAAAACGTCGGCGGGGTGCTGTCGCGCACGTCCGTCGATCTCCCCACGAATATCGATTTTCCCACTAACCACATTTAATCTTTGCTTGCTAGTAAAACAGAAAGGTCGACGCAAGAATACTGGTTCGAATACAACCAAACCACTTGGCTTCACGGCCTCGGCGGACAGGCTGAGCCCGGCCGGCCGGCAGCATGTGCGGCGCTCGCTTTCAGCCCGCCGGACCCATACTGGGGACGATTGGGACTATCGCCACACCCGTGGGTGGACGGCGCGACCGGACGGCCAATCGTGGAATTGAAACCTAAGTCCCGAGTGGACGATACGCCAGCGGTACTCGTCGCACTCATCCGCATGAGGTGCAGCCCTATACGATAAAATGCCGAGCGGGTAACATTTTATTAATGGCCTGCGACGTGCTCATTTTCGTGGCAGGGATGTTGGCGTGGAGCTTTCTCGAATACGTGATTCACGCCTGGCTCAGCCATCGCTTGGATACGTTCGCGCGGCCGCTCCACGCGGTCCATCATCACGACCCGCGCGCGGTGTTCACTATCGGCGCATGGATTCCCGTCGCGTTAGCCTGGACCTGTGGCTTCGCTTTATTCGGCTGGACCCCGGGGATGGTTTGTTTCAGCGGAATGGTGGCGGGATTCACGGCCTACGAAGCGCTCCACTACCGGCAGCATTTTAAACGCCCGCGCAACCGGCTCGAACGTTATCTCCGCACCCGGCATCTGATTCATCATCATCGCGCGGCGCACGCCTGTTTCGGCGTAACCTCGCCGTTGTGGGACATGATCTTCGCGACCGAACCCGAGAAGTCATTGATGCGCCAATGGGCCGAGGCGGTCACGCGTGTACCCGAGCTAGCTGGCCCCAGCAATTTGCGGCGTCTGCTTTATCTGGGAATACCTGCGTCGCGCGCTCACACGACGCGTTAGAAGAACCGGCAACCAGTCTATTGGTCATTCAGGCCGGTCGGCTAAACCGACGACGCGAGAGTTGCCGGGCATCGTTACGGGTTGAATCAGGTCTCCCTGGCCTAAAGCTTTTGGGCTCTTAGCTCCCGCTCGGCCTGCAGGTTAGCCGCCCGTTGCCGCAGGGCTTGCAGTCTTTCCGCTTTTAATCTCCTCACGTTCTTTTTTTGCTTCGGACTTTTCTTCGTTCTCACTTTCTTGGGCTTTGGCGCCTTATGAATAACTATCGTCACCGAAGTCGAGACGGAATTACCCTTCGAATCACTCACCAGTAGCATGAAACGGCCAACGCTTGGCTTCAGCGGCACACCCGTGACGATTCCGCCTGATGTCAGCGCGAGTCCAGGTGGCAACCTGCGTTTGACGATCCGGAGCGAATAGGGCGGCGCGCCGCCCTTAATTCCCAATGAGGCTGAGTATGGCTGACGGACAGTGGCCACCGGCAATGCGGTCGCGGTCACGCTAAGCGGCCCGGGCGCGGGAGTTGGCGTAACGGTCGGGGTCATGGTCGGAGTCGGCGTCGAGGTCGCAGTCGGTCTCATGGTCGGTGTGGGAAAAGTGATTTGAATTGGAGTCGGGAGCGCGGTTATGGTCGGCGTTGGTGTGGATGTTGCTGTGGGCGTCGGGGTCGCCGCCTCAGTTGGGGCGACGGTGGGCGTCGGCGCGGGCGTGCGAGTGCCGGTAGGCGTCGGCGTTGGGATTGCCGTTGGAGCGGCGCTAGGCGTCGGGGTGGGCGTGCGAGTGGCAGTGGCCGTGGCAGTTGGCGTCTTGCTTGGGATGCTGGTCGGCGTGGCGGTGGGTATCGGGGAGGCGGTTGGAGTCGGGCTGACCACGGCGGCGGGACTGATCTCGCCCCACCATGTACCCCAGGCATTATTGGTTGAAGCGTATTCCTGCAGGGTCCAGAAGCTGTTGTCGTCGGAGGGGTCAACCACAGTCGCGCTTTCGAGACCCCATTGATTGTCGCTGGCGGCACTGATGTACGGTCCCTGGCCGGCGCGCAACACCGTATCGCCTTCGACCGTGCCCGCGGCATCGCCCGCCGCATGGAAGGCGAAGTCCGCACTGGGATATTGTGCGGACGAAAAGCGCGAATAACCGATTACGGCGTCGCCGGATTGATTCACCGCGATGGTGGGAAAGGCGAAGAACAGCGTGGCAGTGGAATCGTCGATGCGGCCCAGTTGGTCCACTACTCCCAATGAGCCGCTCGCGGTACCGATCTGCCACCACTGCGCCGCGCTGCGGGTCGGCGTGCCGGCGGCCGGAAGATAGACCGTTTGCGCCGCCCAAATCGCATCGTTGCGATAAGCGCAACTGAGAATACGATCATCGCCTGTATCGATCCCGGTGGTGGTGCCTGATTGCGGCGCGAAGTTGGTAGTCGGCGCGTAACTCTGCCATCCATTGGCGGTATATGGATACGCGGCGCCGAGATCGAGCACTTCCGATCCGACGGCGCCGGTGATTTCGCTCAGCCGCAGTTCGCTGGCGCCGGGCGCGGTAGTGCCGTAATTATACGATTCGATCAGATACTCTGTCGGGACCGAGTTGTCGTAAGTAACCGTCGGGCATTGCGTAAACCCGTCATAGTCAGTGATCAGCGTATAAGCGGCGGGGCCCCCGCCATAGAGTGCCGCCTTGTTGAACACATAAAGATTCGACTGCACAAACGTGCCATTGGTAACCATGTACATATTGGCCTGCACGACTACCCACTTTGCATTGAAGCCCAGCATCGGAAAGTCGGCCCATTGGCTGCCGTTGGCACTGGCTGGAATCTTGTACAAGGCCCAACTCGCGGTCGGGTCGCTGCTGTGTGACACCCCTAGAAGAATCGCCGCGCTGGCGAGTCCCTGGTCGGCGGCGGCCGAAAAAATCCAGTGGCCGTTGTAGGGATCGTAAACGATTCTCGGATCGACGACGCTGGTGATATTCAGGCTCGACCAGAAGCTCGCCAGCGTGACGGCACTGAGCACATTGCCCTCTTTGTCCTGAATTTCGACCTCGCTGTTGAGCGTCACCACCAGATCGTTGGGTCCGGCGGCGCCCTGGGTGTCGGGCACAGCCACGCTGCCGTTGCTCACCACGGCGGCGAAACTTCGCGTCGGCGTGGGTGCCGCCAGCGGCGTGGATGCGCTCTGGATGGTCGTCGCCATCATCATCGCACCGCGGACCGGTGCGGCCGGGGTCGGTGAAGCGCTCGGTCGCACTTGCGGCAAGGTGTCGAAGTTCACCACGGTCGGCTGTTCCGCGATGCCCGGCGACCCCGAGATGATTACGTCCCCATCGCCAGCGGAGCTTTGCGCATGCGCGGCGGCGAACCAGGGAAATGCGAGCGCGCCGGCGAAAAACAGGCCAGCCAATCCGCAAGCCGGTAGCCGTCGCGAGCACCGGCGCATTCGCGCTCCGCGGCATCGACGGAACGTGCTCGTAACGATCTGATCGCCAAGTCGCGATGTCACGAGCCGCGAGGTTTTGCAAAGGAAATACCGCGCCAGATTTTCGACGCTCAGACTACGTTCGGCGATTTAGATTGG
>JBOHWL010000128.1:0-14700 GCA_050736615.1 Binataceae bacterium (SeqCode)
CTTCTAACTGAGCCCCCAGCAGTGGTTTTCACGCTCGGTGACCCGTCCCTCGTTGCGCAGTTTCTTCAGGTGCGAGCGGACCGACTGAGCGGCCGCCGGATGGAGGAATTCAGGCACATCAGTGTAAATCATTTTGACTATGGCGACGACCTCGAGTGGTCCGTTCTGGAGCGCCTCGACCACCTGTCGGTCGCGCAACTCGCGGTGCGCTATATATTCGCGAATTTTTTGCTTCGCATGGGGTATTACGGGACCGTGGGCCGGGTAGATCTTTTCCACGTCAAGTTCCAGCAGCCGCCGCAGCGAGTTCATGTACTGTCCAAGATCACCGGTCCCATCGGGAATGATGGTGGTGCCCGCGCCAAGAATCACGTCGCCAGTGAATAGTGCCTTCTCTTCGATCAAATAATAGCACAGATGGTCCGGCGCGTGGCCCGGCGTGAACACCGCGCGCAGTGTCGCGCCCTCGGTGGTAACGACGGCGCCGTCATCGATTTCATCGATCGTCACGCCGGCAGCGCTATCATGCTCGGGCCACGGCTTCTTGATCACGTCAAGTGCGCCGAACAAACGCCGCGCGTCCTTCACTCCGCCGATATGGTCCTGATGAGCGTGGGTGACGACGATTTTCTCCAGCTCGTCCGTATGACTCAATTCATGCAGGCCTTGCGGCAGCAATTCAGCCCATTTCGGCACGCCGATGCCGGTGTCGAGCAGCAACGGGCGCCGCCCCGTGCCGACGATGTAGGTGTTCGTGCCGGGGCCGGTGAACGGGCCGGGATTATGCCCTAATACCGTCGCCACCCGCGGCGACAGGCGCGCATAATCGGGTAGCTTGAGACCAATCATTGAATCAGTGACAACCCGTCGGGGTTTGTCCATCGCAGTTTCCTCTGGCGAATTCCGCCGATCCTCTAACTCCGCCTCCGCGCCAATTGATCATGGCATCGGGCTATGGCCGGCGGTTGCGCTCGAAAATCAGCCGGAGTCCTTTGAGCGTCAGAAATTCGTCGACCTCTTCGATCGTGTCGGATTCCGGCGCAATCAACTCGGCCATGCCGCCGGTGGCGATCACGCGCGCTTTCTCACCGCGTTCGCGCGTTATCCGTTCCACCAGCCCATCGACGAGCGCGGTATATCCGAAGACCAGCCCGGATTGGATCGCGCCAACTGTGGTCCGTCCCACCACATCGCGCGGCCGTGCCAACTCCACCCGGTAAAGTTTGGCGGCATGCTCAACCAGCGCATTCATCGAGATACCCAGTCCCGGCGCGATCACGCCGCCGACATATTCACCGCGGCCGGTGACATAATCGAAAGTGGTCGCCGTGCCGAAATCGACCACCACGCACGCGGTGCCATAGCGGTCGTAGGCGGCAACCGCGTTGACGATCCGATCGGCGCCAACCTCCTTGGGATTTTCATACAAAATCGGCATCCCGGTCTTGATCCCGGGCCCGACCATCAACGGCTCGCAATGGAAATAGCGCTGCGCCAGCGTCTCCATCGTCTGGTTAAGCGGAGGCACCACGCACGCGATGGCGACGCCCTCGGGCTTGAGTGGACCAGGCAAGCCGGCGTCCTGTAATAACGCCCGCAGCATCACGCCGTATTCGTCCCTGGTGCGTTCCGCATCAGTGGAAATACGCCAGTGATAGGTCAGGCGTTCGCCGTCGTAAATGCCGATAACGATTTGGGTATTGCCGACGTCGATTGCGATCAGCATGGAGCCCGCTCAGTTGGTCTCAAACGTCACTCAACCGTCACCGAAAACATGCGATAGATATACCGATTACCAGCGCTTGACCAGACGTAATCAGCGTTGGGCTCAACGCCGGAACATGCCGCGCCCGCCGAAGCCGCCGCGCATTATCATCGGTGCCGGCATTGTCGATGTCATCGGTCCAGCCGGCATCACCGAAGTCATGCCTCCAAAACCATGATACCCCGGCACCACCGGCATCGGATTGGCAATCCCGGGTCCGAAAGCCGGCGCGCGATAGACTGGCCGGTACACCGGCGGCCGATACAGCGGGCGCGGATAAATTGGACCAACACCAACCGGCACCGGCACGTATACTACCGCCGGTCCAGCATCGGCCTGCTGCTGCTGGTACTCGTTCATGTTGCCAACCGGGACGCGCGACGCCGCGTCGGCGTCGCTCTCTGACGAGCCGTTGCTGGCAACCGCATTGCCGCTAAGTGAATTGCCGTTAGCCGCGTTGTTGACCGAGCTGCCGTCAGCGGGCGCTCCAGTGCTCGGCTGACCCTCACTGCCGGAGGCGTCGGAAGTATTTTGGTCTCCGGGATTGGTCGCGGCGCTTTGGACATCCGCATCGGAATTATTGTCGGCGCCTCTATCTTGTTGAGCTGCGTTGTTTGACGAATCAGCCGCCGGCTGATTGCCTTCAGGTGCGATGGCGCCTTGATACACCCTCGGCAGTTCAAGCACTTTATCGCTAGCGGTATCAAGGTCCACCGGATTTTCGGAGGAAGGCGGCGCCGCTCGACCGTCTGAACCGGCCAGCGCCATGCGTGTCGCCAGAATCGCGCACCCAATCGCCACGGCCAGCATCAATGACGCGGGGTTCGCGATGTGTGCCAATTTGCCATTTCGCGGCTTGGCCATAGGCCTGACCCTAGCATCAGCGGCGAGGCGGTCAAAGGGTTTAATTGGCGAATGAACGACGATGACACGGCCGTGCGCTAACGCGGCATGTGATGGTGTTCCAGGCGGGCGCCGCGCCAGCTTGCATCGTTGCGGGCGCCAGCTAAGATGCGCCTCATGTCAGAAGCGAAAGTCGCATTGATCACTGGCGCCGGCCGTGGCATCGGCCGCGATATCGCCCAACGGATGGCACGCGAGGGCTTCGCCTGCGGGCTCATCGCGCGCACCAAATCGCAACTGGAAGAAACCGCCGACTTGATCCGTCAGGCCGGCGGCAAGGCCCTGGTCACACCAACCGATGTGTCAAAACGCGAACAGGTAGTGGCGGCGGTTGACGCGGTCGAGCGCGAGCTGGGACCGATCTCCCTGTTGATTAATAATGCGGGCGCCTATTTGCGCAAACCCTTCATGGAAATCGCTGAAGAAGATTTCGATTTTCAATTGAAGGTCAATTGCTACGGCCCGTTCTTTTGCACGCAGGCGGTGGTGGGCAAGATGGCCGCGCGCGGCGGCGGCACGATTATTTTTGTGCTGGGATCGGAAACCCGCGGCGGCCCGGCTCAATATTCCGCCTACAACGCTTCCAAAGTCGCGCAACGCGCAATCGCGGAATCCGTCGCTTACGAGTTTATGCATCGCGGCGTGCACGCCGTCGCGCTTGACGTGGACGGCGCGGTTGGCTTGCCACGGATAACCGAAGCGGCGGCCGACGAGGAGCCGGATCATTTCGTCTCCACCGAAGCCATCTGCAATGAACTGGTCCATCTGGTGAACCAACCGCGCAACGCGTGGACTTTCGCGGTGGACTTGCGCTCGTATTGGCAATGGCGTCCGCGGGTGGCGGCAAAGACAAAAGTCTAGCCGGCGACCGTCGGGGTTTCTTCGGCGTTGGTGGAGTTCATCGTGATGGTCTGCTTAGATTAACCATGCGCGACGCGCGAGTTGGCATGTCATCACGGTCGGGGCGTGGCGCAGCCTGGTAGCGCACACGCTTGGGGTGCGTGTGGTCGCCGGTTCAAATCCGGCCGCCCCGACCAACCGAAAACTTCGTCATTTCTGAGCACTTTTCCCGTTTTTCACGTGACCACCCCATCGGGTGATGGCACGGCTGGGCCCAATTTTTACCCCTCCCCTTTTCCTCATCGAAATGCCGCTCGATTTCAGTTTTTCGCTCAAGTGTGGCGATGGCATTCGCGCCGCGCTTGGACTCGAATAGCGGGCAAGCATGCGCCGGCTGACGGAGCGATTTAGGTTCACGTCCCAGATCAGCGGTTGACAGCGCTTGCCGACAAAGCCCGCGCGGTCGAACGGAAAGACGCAGCCGTTCAGGCCGCGACCTCGCGCGGCGAACGCTTTGCAGCATGGTGGCGGGCGGAGCCGTGCCCCGCCCGCCCGCATGCATCAGGTTGAACGACGCCAATCAGTCTAAATCAAAGCGTGGCGAAAGCGCCGCAGCATTTTTCCCTGCGCCCTCAGGCCGACGCTTCAAGCAAATCAGCGCGGCCCACCGGTTCGGCTTTACCGGAGACCTGGCGAGTTCCAGGTTTGCGCGTGAACGGGTCTTCAAGTCCCAGCTCTTTGCCAATTTCGCGCATCGCCGGAATCACTTCCTGGCCCAGCAAACGCACGCAGGTGCGGCGCTCGTTCAATGGCACTGGACCGTCGAGCCAGAATGAGAAGATTCCCGGCCGCAGTATTTCGAGCACACGGCGCAGCTTGGGCACAATCGTCTTGGGCGTGCCGGTGATCATCTGCCCCTGCTTCTGCCAATTCGGATAACCGTCGTAAAAAGATTTCTTGAGCGCCTGCAGCTCGTCGTCATTCCGCGGATCGTGGTCCATCATGGAACGGCCCGGCAGGTTGGGATTGGCAAACTGGCTGGCGAGCCTTCTTGTCGCTTCTTTGGAGTTGTAGCCCGGCGGGAACATCCACTCGGGCTTGGCGAAATGGGAAAAGCCTCCGCCGAACAGAAAGGCCTTGCCATATTCCTCGGCCTTTTCTTCGGTTTCAGCGCAGAAGACCGGCTGCAGATAGCCGAAATTCTCCGGCCCCGCCTGATAACCCTCTTCCGCCGCCACCTTGGCGTACATGTTGAACATTTCGAGCGTCGGCCCGAGCAGCGTCGCCAGCGCCACATACGGATAACGATGACGCGCGCACCACACCACGGTCTCGGGGCTGATCAACCCGGGGATCCAAATCGGCGGATGCGGCTTCTGCAACGGCAGCACCCACGGATTGACGAAACGAAAATGGAAATGCTTGCCCTCGAAGCGGAACGGACCGGGTTGCGTCCACGCCTTGAGGATGAGGTCGTGAGCCTCGTCGAAGTATTCGCGATTGAAAGCGGGGTTGGCGTTATTGAAGAGCTGCTCGCTGCCGGCGCCACGGATGAATCCCGGTACCAACCGTCCCCCGGAAATCATGTCGATCATGGCGAGCTCTTCAGCCAGTCTCAGCGGATTGGCCACAACCGGCGTCGGATTCCCCAACAACACGATCTTAACGCGCTTGGTGGTACGCGCGAGTATCGACGCCTCGACGTCCATCACGGCCCCCATGCAGAAGGGCGTTCCATGATGCTCGTTGAGCATGACGCCGTCAAAACCCAGTTCGTCGCATTGAACCTTCTCATCGAGATATTCGTTGAGCAGGCGCGCGCCTTTGACCGGGTCGAAGAATTTATTCGGCACGCCAAAGAAGCTGCGCAGCCGGAAGACCTCGTCTTCCGGTACTTCATGGTAAGCCCGCTCGGTAAAGAACATTATGAACATAAAGGAGCCTCCGCTAATTGCTGTTCGCGCCGCGGCGCCGACCGCCATGTCAGCCAGCCGCAAAATGCCGGACGCCGCGAATTGCGTTCGCCCCGGTGACATCGGCGCGTCTGTTTGTTTCTTAGCAAAACATTTTCTCAATGGCGAATGTCCGCCACTCCCCGTGTTCGATGGTCCATCGCCTAAAACCAGGCGATAGTCCCGCGACTCCGGTACTAACTCTGCCGTGGTATCCCTAACGGGACAGGGTCATAACCACTTGTCAAAATCAGGAATCCACCCTGAATCTGACCAGCGAACACCGGACTGGCCTGAAGCAAGAACACTGAAATTACGACAGAGAGATTGGCGCGTCTCATGACCGGTCATCTTGGGATGAATCGCCAACGAAATAGACGAATTCGCTCGGCGCGCGGGCTTGCGACCGGTACATGCAAGCACCTTCGATCTAGCGATGCCTGAAGTCATCATTTTGTTTCTCATATGCATAAAAACAGCCAGCCCGCAAGCGAAATCGCACCCTAAAGATGATTGTAAGCTGTCGAATGCACCTAAATTTGACTATGAGGCGCAAATCTGAGAAGTACATAATCCGCAAAGTGGGGGGTCACTGACTACCCGTTGTGGGACTTGGGGTCCCGCAAGGAGGCGGCGAAGTGAACCCGCATCCGCGCAGTCTCAGCTCCCTGGGTTGCCGCCTGGCGACAATAATCGTTGCATCAACACTGCTGGTATTCGGGATAGCGGTGTCCACGCTCTCACAAAGCGGGCCGATGATCACTCCAGGCCTAACGCCGCCGCCACTTTCCGCCACTCAACGCCAAGCGCTCGCGCAATTTTTCATTCAGCGGCGCGGGCTCCAATTCGGCGTTCCGAATCATGCCTATGCGACCGCGGTCAACAAGATGCACGCGATGAGCGCGGCGACGTCGGAACGTAAAGCGACCGAGGCTGCGGCGATAAGCCCAAATCTGGCATGGAGTTTCATCGGACCCGAGCCGATGAACAACGAAATCGCCAACTTCGGCGGCGTTCTGTTCGGCCCGGCTTTCATCGCGACGGGGCGTATTACCGCACTCGCAATCGACCCCACGGTCACGCCCAATCGCATCTTCGTCGGCGCGGCCAATGGCGGCATCTGGATGAGCAGTGATGGAGGCAAAACCTTCACACCCATTGCCGATTCACTGCCAACTCAGGCTATCGGCGCGATCGCGCTGGACACCGTCAATCTTGCCGCCGGCGGTGTACCCGTGATTTATGCCGCCACCGGGGAAGGCAACAACTCGGTAGATTCCTATTACGGTCAGGGTATTTTCAAATCCACTGATCTCGGTGCGCATTGGACCGCGCTGGGTCCGGGCGGCACCTTCGATCATACGGCGTTCACCAGCCTGGCGCTCGATACTTCGCACAATCCGCCCTACCTGTTCGCCGGCGCCGGACTGGGTGTCAGCGCGGGACGGGCCGATCCCGTCCTTACACAAAGTTCAACCAGTGGGCTTTGGCGGTCGCTCGACGGTGGCGCGACCTGGACTCAGTATCCGGGTTCCACTTTCGGCTGCTTCGTCGGCAATGGTCTGCCGTGTCCCGCGGAAGCTATCGTGATCGACCCGGTGAATCCTACCAATGTTTATGTCGGCGTCCAGTTTGACGACGTGTTTCATTCGGCCGACAGCGGCAACACCTGGACCGCCGCGACGCTGCCAGGAATCACCGTCGGTCCGCTCGCCGGTCAGGTTGGCCGCGAGAGTCTGGCGGTCCGCAACAAGGTGGTTTACGCGATGATCGGCGCGGCCGATGGTGTGGCTTATACCGGCTTCTTCAAATCCACTGACGGCGGCACCACTTTCACCGCCGCAACGGTACCCAGCGTAACTCTGGGCACTCCGCCCAATACCGTCACGATCGACGGCACGTCGGACCTGAATTCTTCGCAGTCGTTCTATGATCAGGCGCTGCTCATCGATCCTGGTGATTCCAGTGGCAATACAGTTTTCTTCGGTGGATTGGGCATCTATGAGTCCACCGATGGCGGCGGGACGTGGTCGTTTCTACCCGCCGATGGCGGAGTCCATACCGACCAGCACGCATTTGCGATCGCAACGGACGACAATACGGTTTACAATGGCAACGACGGCGGGCTCTATTCGTTTACAATCAGCGGGATCAGCAATGGTGTCGCCACCTTTACTTCATTGAATGGTACGCTCGGAGTTGGCCAGATCCAGGGTATCGGTCCCCATCCCACGAGCAACACCAGGGTGCTCGCCGGCTTTCAGGACAACGGTACGCAGTTATACAGCGGCACGCCGGGATGGGCCGCGGTTCAGACTGGCGATAGCGGCTTCACGCTGTACGACCGCAATAATCCGGCCTTTGCCTATCATACGTTCGCCGCCGGCGGCACGGTGGTCACGGTGGGAGCGTCCGGCGACGGCGGTAGCACATGGACGGATTCATCGATTAATTTCGCCAACATCGGCCTCGGCTTCGCGTTCTATCCGCCGTTAGCCAGCGACGCGGCCAAGGCGGAACGGGTTTTGTTGGGCGGCCACTTCGTATGGGTGGTGAATTTCGCGACCGCCACCGCCACCCAGCAAAGCGTTCAGGATCTCACTGGCGGATGTCCCAATGGCTCGTGCGCCTTGCAGGATCTCGAGTTCGTACCAGGCGCCAATAACGAAGCATGGGCCTTGTCGATGCAGAACAGCACCACGCCCTTCAAGTTGTGGAACACGACGCAGGCCAATGCCGACACTTCGACGGTCGCAGGAGGCGGGGTGTGGAATGACGTGACTGCCAACCTGACGCTCGCCTTCCCCGTCGGCAAAACCACCCTCAACACCCAGGCAACCGGCATCGCGCCCGACCCAAATAATGCGAATAACGCGTGGTTGAGCTTGTCCGGCTTCACGGCTAATACCGGCATCGGCCACATTTTCAAGACCGACGATTTCGGCGCCACCTGGAGCGAAGCGGACGGCGCCGGAGGTGCTTGGCCATTGCCCGACGTGCCCGTCCTGCGGCTCCTGGTGGATAAAACCGACACAACCGGCAATACGGTCTATGCGGCAACCGATATCGGCGTCTTCGGCAGTGCCGATGGCGGCGCCACCTGGACCACTGTCGGGAAGCTGCCGGCGGTGCCGGTGTTCGATATTGAACAGAACGATAACGGCCTGGTGTTCATCGGCACCCACGGCCGTGGCGCCTATCGGCTCGGCACCGGTGCAACGACCGCGACTCCGACGCCAACGGCGACCCCGACACCAACCCCGACTCCGACACCAACCCCGACTCCGACCGCCACGCCGACTATGACGCCGATGCCAACAGCCACCCCCACGCCGGCGGCACCGCAGGTCACGCCGGGCACGCTGGGACTGAGCACCAGCCGGTTGAATTTCCAACGCGTGGACATCGGCGTGACGCGCGCAAAAACGCTCAGAATCAGGAACCGCAATCGCAAGGGCGTTTTGATCGGCAACAGCGGAACGCTGAGCCCACCCTTCAGCGTCATCGCCGGAGCGGGCGGATTTAGGCTTAGCGCGCGCCGTTCGACCGTTGTCAGAGTTCAATTCGCGCCGACTTCGCCCGGCACATTTGCCTGCACGCTCGTTATAACCAGCAACGATCCGCGACATAAGTCGGTTGCGATTCGGCTAAGCGGCATCGGTGTCGCAGCCAAGGCTAAATGTCGCAAAGGCTCGCCCTGCCACGAACGATAGCCGGTTCTACCTCAAGCAAATCGACGAGAGCGGCCAATGAAGATATCGGGATTAGTGGGAATTCTGCTGTTTGCGCTGATTGGTAACGCATACGCGGGCCCGGGGTTGCGCGTGCTTCCGCGCCGTATAAATTTCGGCCGCGTATCGCTTGCCACCAATCCGTCCGCGATCACCAAACAATTCACCATAGTCAATCGGTCAAGAACCAACACGATAAACGCGACCGTCTCGTCAGCATTCGGCGCGTTCCAATCGCAGGCTGTGACGTTAAGCTTGCCGCCGCAGCAAAGCGTCGTCATACAAGTCAATTTCGATCCGCCGGCGCAAGCCCAGTATATAGGGGTAATCGCAATTAAACCCGATAGCGGTCGCGCTGTAAGCGTGATTTTGCGCGGCACCGCCAAAGGTGTGCGGCCGGTGAGCCTCGCCAGTCCCACGCCAACACCGACTGCCACCCTCGCGCCGGCAACACCAACTCTCGCAGCAACACCAACTCCAATCCCGACTATGGCGCCGCCGGCACCCACGCCCAGTCCGACCTCAACATCAACGCCGGCGGCAACACCGAGTCCGGCTACAACAGCCAGTGCCACACCCAGCACAACGCCAACGCCATCAGCGCAAATTAATGCGGCGGTTATGATATCAGTTCAAGACAGCCCGACAGGCGGAAATGGACAAGGTTACTTGCTATTTACTATTTCCGATCCGTCTTCGAGCGACCGACAAACCATCACTACCCCAGCCGGGGAGTCCACTAACAACGCATGCTTCATAGTTCCGATAGACAGGCCGGTCGGGACTCAGATTGAGATAACCACAACCTATTGTCAGTCAAACGCTATAGGCGATAGCTTTTCCCCGCCTCAGTGTGCGCTTCCAATTAACCCCAATCACCCGTCAAATGCCGTCACGCCACAGGACACTTTTAATTTGAACAGTGGTGGTGATACCGGGCTCGAGTTCAATGCGTTATCGGTAGGCTTATCCACCACGCCGCAAAGTGCTCCCATGGACCCCAACAAGAACGTAGTAGATCCGCAAGGATACGGAGTATTTATGACAGGCCCGGTTAATCCCAATCCGTTCACTGGGGTATCGGGCCCATTTACTTATATGGTCAGCGGCTGTAACGGAATTAATTGTCCAACCGTTGCTGCTTATTACAATGATCAGCCTTATCGCGACATCTTCAACCCAAACGATCCAGGACCAGGCGGCGACTGCATTGTTACGGACCCGATGCAATAGCTGTTCACTCTAACAGCAAAACATTGACAAGTTGAACTTGTATCGGTGTTTTGAGGATGACTTTTGCGCCCTGACACTCCATCATGGTTGGCGGGTGGGCTCGCGCTGTTCGTTGTGTTCGCAGGCGCTCTTCTCAGCGGGTGCGCGCCGTCGCGGCCGATTGCTCCGGCGCCGAATCCTCCAATGCCAATTAATAACCCAGGCGGACAGGAATCGCAGACGGGCTCCGGTATCTACGGCGCGATGGTTGCGGTGCGCGGCAATGCGCCCGCCAATCCGCCGTCCCGCGAATGTGTCAAGGTATACGACGCGAGCGGGCGAAAGCTGCTAGCAACAGCCATCTGTTCCGGTCCGATGGCTTCATTCCGGCTGCCATTGGCAGCCGGCAGCTATGTGGTGGAAGCTGGCGGCCGCTGGGAGAGTGTGAACGGCCGCGTCTATTTTCGCCCCAATCGGCGGCGCGTCGAGCTTGGTGTGAGCCAATGGGTGAAACTGGGGCCGCAACCGCCGCCGGGTCCCCTCCCTTAATTCAGTTTCATTACTGCCGGGATGGGCCGCGACCTGCAAGCCGCGGCCCATCCTTGAGGAGCCAGCCGGTACTCGCAAAGGCGCCTCCGCTAACTAAATCTTGACGCAGCTCGCCGACTTCGCCTGCTCGCTTCGGCGCGTAACGCGCCTTCGTTAGTGATCCAGGAAATTTTCGAGCTCTCGCACGAATTCCTCGCGCCGCTCAATCGCAGGCATATGACCACAGCGATCGAACGTCACCAGCTTCGAACCCGCGATTTTCTTTTGATAAAGCTCGCCGGCGCTGAGCGGCACCACCGGGTCTTGCCGACCCCACAAAAGCAGCGTGGGCAGGCCACTGATACCTTCGAGCAGTTGCGCCATGCTCTGATTGAACATGTACGGCTTCCAGGCGATTCGCGCGGCTTCGGCGCGCGCCTCTTCCCACGCTTCAAACTGCTCAGGCGACTGCTCACCGCCGAACATCGTGCCAAATTCGGGTGTGCCGTTGGGATCGAGCACGTTGTGATGCAAGTAGGCGCGCGCGGTGACCGTGAACATGTCCATGATCTCGCCGCTGGGCGGACGCAGGCCAGTCGGCGCGACGAGGACCATTTTATTGAACTGGCGCGCATCGTTGACCGCCATCTCGGCCGCAATCCATCCGCCAAACGACAGCCCAATCACATCGACCGGCGTCAAACCCTGCTCACGGATGAAACGCGCATAGAAACCGGCAAGGTCGCGCACACCCATGATCCAGGCGGCCTGTGGGGAGCGGCCAAAACCGGGATGGAGGGGAATCCACAACGTATGCTTCTTGGCCATCGGTGCAAGCCACTGGCGCCACCCCGGAAATCCCAGTTCGCCGTGAAAGATGACCAACGGCTTGCCCGTGCCAGCCTTGAGTACCCGCAGTTCCGCCTCGCCCACGCGAAACTTTTCTTCGACCAATTCGCCTGATCTTTCCGCCATGTCGCCAAATCCTCTTGGTAGTTTTGGGCCGGGCAAGGACATGACGCCAACAGGTGCCGCAGCCGCGCCGATTGCGTTAGCTGACAAATACTTTTGACGCGGCTAATGGCCTTGCGTCCACGAACGCGGCTGGCGAAACTCGCAGGTTTCGCTTTTCGCGACGCCCTCGCGTGGATTCTCCAATGCGGCTCGTGGAGTCGTTTCACGTCTGTGTTCCGCCTGCGCTCACGGCTCCATCAATTTCGTCCCTGCCCGCCGGCGCGACTATAACGCGAAGCTCGTTTCGAAGGGAAACGGTTTCGCGCGGACATTATCGAAGCTTTATGGCCGAGGCGCGGGTGGACCCACCGTGGCTTTCTGGCGCCGGTTCCATAGGCGCCATCACCGCATCCCGGAATTCGTACGCGAGCCTACCCGCCAAGGTCGGGCGCGCGTATAATAGCCTTAGTTTGGCGAGACGGCGTCACGGAATTCCCATGGCGATCGATATGACTCAGGCACGGGAAAGAATGGTGGTCGAGCAGCTCGAGCAGCGCGGCATTAAAGATCGGCGTGTGCTTGCCGCGATGCGTGCGGTGGAGCGCGACCGCTTCATTCCTCAAGAATACGCCGAACATGCTTACGACGACGGGCCCTTGCCGATTGGCTCCTCGCAGACCATCTCGCAACCTTATATGGTGGCGCTGATGAGCGAAGTGGCCGGCTTGAGCGGCGCAGAACGCGTACTTGAGGTCGGCACCGGCTCGGGTTATCAAGCCGCTGTATTGGCGCAGCTTGCCGCCGAAGTCTACTCAGTGGAATTCCTCGAACCATTATACGAACGCGCGCGCGCAATTCTTAATTCGATGGGAATCACCAATGCGTTGCTGCGCTGCGGCGACGGTTCGCAGGGCTGGCCCGAAGCCGCACCCTTCGACGTTATCGTGGTGACGGCCGCGATGCCCGGTATCGCGCGTCCGCTGCTCGATCAACTCGGCCCGGGCGGTCGCCTGGTAGCACCGATTGGAGAAGACGAAATGCAAACCCTGGTCAGAATCAGCCGCATCAACGGCTCCTGGCAGGAGGAGTATTTCGGTGAATGCCGTTTTGTCAAAATGATCGGCAAGTACGGCTTTCCGGATCAGTAGGGTGTCGCCGATTCAAATATCCGGAAGCGGAGTGGAGCGGTTGAGGGGTGGAGGATCTTTCCGCCGAACATCTGACAGCGTCGCCCGCGATAACGCCAGCCGTGGTAGTGGCGGCACGGGGTTGGTGTTCGCGTGAGGCCGTACTCCTGGCGCTGGCGCTTATCGTTATCGTGACGGCCCCGGGGTGTTTCGGCCGGATTTCAAGTCGAAAGCTTGCGTATTCCAACCATCACCTCGTCCATCGCGTAGAGGCGGGCGAGACCATTTATCACATCGCGCGCGAATATGGTATCGCGCCTGAGCGTCTGATGGCGCTCAACGGCATTTCAGATCCGCGCGCATTGCACATCGGAGAGGAGTTGATAATTCCAGGTCATGGCGGCGGCGCCGCACCGGTGCCGGCAATGCTTTCGGATGAATGGTCGCCGCCACGCGCGACGCGTCAATTCGCCTGGCCGATCGCATCCGGAATCGTTTCGTCACCCTTTGGCATGCGCCATGGCGCGATGCATGACGGCATCGATATTGACGCGCCGGAGGGCACGCCCGTAATGGCGGCTGATGACGGCGTGGTGATTTACGCGGGCTGGATGCGTGGGTATGGCAACGTAGTCATCGTTCATCATAGCGGCAACTACGTGACCGTGTACGCGCACAACCGGGTCAACCTGGTGCGCGCGGGAGATCAAGTCGGCCGTGGGCAGGAGATCGCCAAACTTGGCCGTACCGGCCGCGCCAGTGGGCCCAACCTTCATTTCGAAGTCCGCTACCATAACCAGGCACGCAATCCGCTGGCTTATCTGCCCACGCCGGAGCCGCACGGCGCGATTAGCTTCGCGCGCAACGGTGGCTCGTGATCGCGCCAAGCAGCTTAAGAAATCTCGCCTTTCGATGGACTCGCTAGTATCCTGACGTCCGGCGCGCCATGCGCCCCACTGGACCTGTGATGACGAGCGAAGAAATCAAAGCCCTGATCCGTGACGTTCCCGATTTTCCGCAACCCGGAATTCTGTTTCGCGATATCACGCCGCTGATCGGCGACGCGCGCGGTCTGGCGGCGGTAGTCGATCAGATTGCCGAGCCGTTTCTGGGCAAGGTCGACACGGTGTTGGGAATCGAATCGCGCGGCTTCATCTTCGGCGCACCAATCGCGTATCGGCTCGGGGTCGGTTTCGCGATCGCGCGTAAACCGGGCAAGCTGCCCTTCCGCACCGTGAGTGAAAGCTACGAACTCGAATACGGCACTACCGCCCTGTACCTTCATGAGGATTGCCTGATCGCGCGATCGCGCGTCCTGATCGTGGACGATCTGCTGGCAACCGGCGGCACCGCGCTGGCCGCAATCAAGTTGGCGCGACGCCTTGAAGCGGAAGTGGTCGGGTGCGCTTTTGCGGTCGAACTGAAATTTCTACATGGCCGCGAACGTGTCGCGCCGGTTAGCTGCTTCTCGCTCGTGCAATATGATTAGTATTAGTCAAACCGCGGGCGCGGCGTGCCCACGAGGAAAGTCCCGCGCAAGTCTTACCTGTCATTCCGAGCGCAGCGAGGAATCCCGGAAATCTGTGCATTTTGCTAAGGTTCTTATCCGTGATTTCTTGCTCCGGCAGCCAGGCCCAGAACGCAGCTCGCGGACTCGCCTGCTCGCTGCGCCTTCGGCTGCGCTAATG
>JBOHWL010000129.1:0-9961 GCA_050736615.1 Binataceae bacterium (SeqCode)
GCCCACACCCTCGGTCAACTCCGCCGTGTAGATGTCGGTAATTTCCTCGGCTGAGCGCTGTTTGAAATAGGGGGTGCTGCCAAGGTCTTCCTTGTAGAGGCCGGTCGAGCAGATGATATTGACGCCGCTGGCCTGTGACACTTCCGCCATAAATACGACGTCGCGGCCGATATCGTTGGGACAAGGGTCGACGAACGTGTTGAGGCCGAGGTCCTTGAGCTGCTTGAGCCTTTCGATTGATAGCTTGAGCGCGGTTTTGCGCTCGAAACGCGGCGCCTTGCAATCGAGCTCCCAGCCCGCCCATCCCACCAGCAAATGCTCGTGCATCAGCGTGGTGCCGAGCTGGTCGGTGCTGATCGATCCGGTCACGGTATTTATCGTTTTCATATTGGCATGCACTCCTCGGTGCTGATACGCACAATCGGCCGCCTCGCGCGGGGCGGCCCGTGCAAAACTTAGCCCCGCCGAACCATCATCGTCAAATACGCCATGGTCAGCCGGGCGCGCGGCCGTCTTCGGGGTGTGTGCGGAGACTGAAGATCAGGATGACGATCACGCCGATCGTGATGGCGCTGTCCGCGACGTTAAAGACCGCGTAACTGAAATTATATTGAATCGGGTAGATGAAATTGTGATGGAAATAAATGAAATCGACCACCCGGCCGCGCGCGATGCGGTCGATCAGATTGCCCATCGTGCCGCCCAGTATGAGCGCGAAGGCGATTGAGTTAATCAGCGGACCGGGCGCGCGCCGCGCCAGCAGCCATAACAGCACCACGATCGCGACGGCGGAAACCGTAAGAAAGAAGACGTCGCGAAACCCCGGCGGCATCGTCGCGAATAAACTGAACGCCGCGCCGGGATTGAGCGTATAGGTCAAATCAAGCCAATGCGGAATTACCGGCACGGTTTGATAGAGCCGCAGGTGGCTGGCGATATAGAGCTTGCTCAATTGGTCCAGCGCCAATACCGGCGCCGTCACCAGCAGCAGCATGGTTAGCAGGCGATGGCCGCCCTTGGCGCGCGCCGTCGCCGAAGCCGCACTGGTTGCGACTCCCGCGCTCATTGCTCAGGCCGCAGCACCGCGCGGCATCGCGGACACAGTTCGGGGTCGCCGTCATCGTCGTAATACATCCAGCAGCGTTGGCATTTGCGCCCCGCCGCATGCCGCCCAACGACCACAATCGCCGGCGCGCCGCTCACGCGGCCAAAGAAACCGTCGTTGCGGAAATCGCTGCGCCCGTTGGCCTGAGCTTTGAGCTGGTTGCTCATCGGCGGGTCCAGGATGTCGAGCTGCGAGACGATGAAGAGGTCGCGGAGACCCTCGCGATAGCTCGTCAGTATCTCATTGAGCGCACTGTCGCCGTTGGTTACGCCCAGGCTCAGCCGCGCCTCGAGCGGAGCGCCAATAGTTCCGGCCTGGCGCATGGTTTCCAGCAGCTTCAAGGCTTCCGCCCTGATCGCGAGCATTTGTTCCCAGCGCGCCGCCAGTTCCGCATCAACGAAGTGGTTATCCGCCTCACGCAACGTCAGCAGATGCACGCTCGAAGCACTCTGACCCTGGATATGCGAATAAATTTCGTCGGCGGTGTACGGAATCAACGGCGCGAGCATCCGCGCCAGCGTCTCGAGCATCAGATAAAGCGCGGTCTGCGCCGAACGGCGCTCGCGCGAATCGGCGCCCGCGCAATAGAGGCGGTCGCGCGCCACGTCGATATAAAGCGAACTCAGGTCGATTACCATGAAATTCAGGATCGCCTGATACGCCGCCTGAAAATCGTAGTTGTCGAAGGCGCGGCGCACCACCGTCTTGAGCGCTTCGAGCCTGCTCATAATGTAGCGGTCTAACTCGAGCATCGCCGCGGGCGCGACCACGTGATGCGCGGGAGCAAAATCCGCCAGGTTACCCAGCATGTAGCGGCAGGTGTTGCGAATCTTGCGATAAGCTTCGGCCACTGCGCCAAACAAATTCTCGCCGACATTCATGTCGGAGCTGTAGTCGACCGAGGCGAACACCAGCCGGAAAACATCCGCACCGACTCGATTGACGACCTCGGACGCATACTCGAAATTACCCAGCGACTTCGACATCTTGCGGCCCAGTTCGTCCAGCGCGAGGCCGTGGCTGACGACGTCGCGATAGGGCGCCTGGCCGCGCGTCGCGGTCGCCGTGATGAGCGAGACCTGAAACCAGCCGCGGCTTTGATCGACGCCCTCGACATAGGCGTCGGCCGGCCACGGTAATTGACGCGCTTTGACCAGCACCGCCGCATGCGAGCAGCCGGAATCGAACCAGACGTCGAGCACGTCCTCGTCCTTGGTAAACTCGCCGCCGCCGCATCCGCATTTGAGCTCGCCGGCGAAATCACCGGCCGGACGCGCGTACCATGAATCGGAACCCTCGTGCGCGAAAATTTCCTCAACCCGTTTGAGCACGCCGGAATCAAGCGTCACACGATTACATCGCGCACAGCGCAAGGCGGGTAACGGCACGCCCCACGCGCGCTGGCGTGAAATACACCAATCCGGCCGCCCCTCAACCATGTTGCGGATCCGATCGCGCGACCATCCCGGCACCCACCTGACCTGGTCGATTTGCTCAAGTGCGCGCTGGCGCAGGCCGTTATGGTCGATGCGCAAAAACCATTGCTCGGTGGCGCGGAAGATCAGCGGGTTCTTGCAGCGCCAGCAATGCGGATAGCTGTGTGAGAGCGTTTCGACCTTAAGCAGCGCGCCGGTTTCCCGCAGCTTCTCCACGATCGCGTCATTGGCCGCGAAGACCTGGCGCCCCGCCCATGCGCCGGCTTCGGCAGTGAAAACCCCGGCGTCATCAACCGGAGTTAGAATCGGCAGGCCGTATTGCGATCCGATCACGAAGTCTTCATAGCCATGACCGGGTGCGGTATGCACCAGTCCGCTGCCGGCCTCGGCCGTGACATGATCGCCGAACATCAGGCGGCTGTCGCGCGCGATAAAGGGATGGCGAAAGATATCCTTGCCGTCGAGCGCCTTGAGGGCCTCCCTGGAAAGCGGAATGCGGCTTTCCACCGTGAGCCCGCATGCCTGTGCGACCGTTTCCGCCAGCCGCTCCGCGATAATGTAGTAATTGCCGCCGGCTTTGAGCGCGACATATTCGAACTGTTGATTGAGCGTGATGCCGAGATTGGCCGGCAAGGTCCACGGCGTGGTGGTCCAGATTACCGCGTAAAGACGGCCGCGTTGATGCGCGGCGGCAAGCTCCGCGCCATCGGCAGGGTTGGCGGCCACGGCGGCCGCGTCACCGGCTCTCGCGTTGAGCCTAAAGGCGACGTAAATCGAAGGCGAGGCGTGCTCGCGATATTCGACTTCGGCCTCGGCCAGCGCGGTGCGGCAATCGAAGCACCAATGCACCGGTCGCAGGTCGCGGTAGATGTAGCCGTCATCCAATAATTGGCGCAGCACGCCGATTTCAGCCGCCTCATATTGGGGCGTGAAAGTCAGATAAGGATCGTTCCAGTCGCCCATTACACCGAGGCGAGTGAACTCCTCACGCTGCACGTTGATCCATTCATCGGCGAATTCGCGGCACATCCGCCGCAATTCGAGCTTGGGCACCGTGCGGGCCCTATCACCGAGGCGGCGGACTACCTGATGCTCAATCGGCATGCCGTGGCAATCCCAGCCCGGCACGTAGGGTGTGCGATAACCCAGCATCGCACGCGATCGCACGATGAAATCCTTCAGAATCTTGTTGAGCGCGGTGCCGAAATGGACGCGGCCGTTGGCGTACGGCGGGCCGTCATGGAGCACCCAACTCGGCGCGTCCTTGCGCGCCGCTATGAGTTGCGCGTAGAGCCCACTATCATTCCAGCGCTTGAGGGTTTCCGGCTCCCGCTTGGGCAGATTCGCCTTCATCGGAAAGTCGGTTTTGGGAAGCTTGAGAGTAGCCTTATAGTCGGTCGATGCCACGGGCACGATGAGCCGGTTAAGCATTAGCGGAGCCGCAGGCGAGTCTGCGAGCTGCGTCCAAAATGGCTTCTCCGGCGCCTGAACTCCTTTTGGTCAATCTAAGGATCATCTCCGAAGGATGACACCCGTACAAGACTAACCCATCCCACCCATCGCGGGCGAGTCACTCTTCCGCAGCCACGCGTTAGATTTGGAAGAACACTGAACCAGCCGTTACGGAATATCTGCACAGGCCTCCGTTGTCATTTCGAGCGGAGGCTGCCGGAGTCGAGAAATCGACGCGGAGCGATTATTCTTTTCTATGAAAACACATAAAAAACTCATCGCTTCGCGTAGATCCCTCGGCTTCGCTCGGGATGACAAATCGGGCTTGTGCGGAGATTTCCTGATCCCGATCACGGAGCTTGCGCAGAGGGTGGCCGCAAAACGAAACGCGGGGCCGGCACGCGGATTGTTCGAAGATCAAATGAGGAATCCCGGGGCAAATCCAGATGAGCCAACAGGCCTCCGGCATTCCTCACGGTGTTCAGGCTAAAATTGGTTGATCACGCTGATGCCGACGTTTTCGAATTTGGACATCTGATCGATCACGCCAAAAGCCTTTTCCAGCGGGATGGTCTCGGTGACCAGCTTTCTTGGCGCCAAACGACCGCGTTCGACCATGCTGAGCATGGCCGGATAACGGAAAGACTGGATTGCCAGGGAGCCGGTGATCTGCAGTTCCTTGAAAACGATCTGATCGATCGGCAGCGCGACTTCGCCCTTTTCGCCTTGCGTGGTAAGGCCAATTTGAACGTGGCGACCGCGTTTGCGCAGGCTCAGGACGGCGTTGCGGCAGGTCGCGGCGATCCCCAGCGCATCGACGCTTACGTCCGCGCCGCCATGCGTCAGGTCACTTACGGCCTTGACCGGATCGGCCGCTTTGCCATTGATCACATCGGCGGCTCCGGCGGTCTTAGCCAGTTCCAGTTTGCGATCGTCGAGATCGACCGCGATTACGCGCGCGCCCAGCGCCGTGGCGATTTGGATCGCCGACAGACCGACTCCGCCGCACCCATAAACCACCACGTTGTCATCGGCTTTCACGTGGCCTTGGTCGAGGATGCCGTGAAAGGCGGTAACGTATCGGCATCCCATCGCGGACGCCTCGACAAAATCGATCTTGTCAGGCAGTGGCGCGAAATTGAAATCCGCATGGCTCAGTATGGCGTAACGGCCATAGCCGCCCATGCCGGGTCCGAGGCAGTGATTGGAATGGCCAGTGCGGCAGTCTTCGCATACGCCACAACCCTGGGCCAGCGGAACCACCACGCGCATGCCGGGCTTGACGGTTTTGACGTCTTTGCCGGCTTCTTCGATCACGCCCGCGAATTCATGTCCGAGAACGCCCGGGAGCCGGGGTCTGAAACCGATCCAGCTCCAGTCGCCTTGCCATAGATGCCAATCCGAACGGCAAATGCCGCTGGCTTCCACGCGGACGACCGCGCCGTCCGCGGGGCATTTGGGCTCGGGCCATTCCTTGACGACCATTGGCTTGCCGATTTCTTCCATCACCAGTGCTTTCATGATGCGCACCTCGCTTGAATGCCCGTATGGGAACGAACGCGAGCATAGAGCGGACGGCCCTTTTCGTCCAGAGAAAGCTTAGACGTCACCGAGTTCAGCTCGAAGTCCCCGCCGGTGGGATTCGGTACGGCGCGCTTCGCCGCTTTCACCAGTTCGCGCGAGCCGGCGCAGTTCGAAGGGACGCCGCGCCAAAGCGACGCTGACGAGCGCCAGCCACATGATGCCGCCGGGTATACCTGATATTTCGATGCGGGTCGAAACGTATCCGTGCTTCGATTCAGTATCACGCGTGTCGGCGTAGCCGGCAAGGAGGACGGATTATGAGTCAGGACCAAATGAACGAGGCGCACGCGGCCGTGGAGCGCATTTTCGAGGCGTGGGACCGGGCCCTCGGCGCGAAGGACCTCGAGGCGGCACTGGCCTTGTACGCGCCCGACGCAACGATTGAGAGCCCCCTCATTCCGCATCTCCTCGGCCTCGAGCGCGGCATCTGTCGCGGGCGCGAGGAAATGCGGCGATTTGTAGAACTGGTTTTTCAAACCCAGCCGGCCGCACGCAAGCGTTTCCGAACCGGCTATTTCAGCGACGGCGCCAAGCTCATGTGGGAATATCCACGTGCCACACCCGACGGCGAACAGATGGATTTCGTCGAGGTGATGGAGTTGAAGGATGGCCTCATTCAGCATCATCGCGTCTACTGGGGATGGTTCGGCCTGGAGATCCTGAAGAAGGGCCATCAACGCCGTTCGTGACGACAACGCAATCGGCGCTCAGCGGTGTTAGGCGGGCATAGGGCAGTGAACCTGCCGCGATCCCAAACTGATGCGCGGGGCATGCGGCGAGCAAGCCCTCTTCTGGATGCTCACCCACCATGACGGTAGTTGGGCGAAGCGGGGCCAATTCAGGAGGAACGTTCGTCGTCGCGGTTGATCGTGCGCGCTCAACTACGCAAGGATGGCCGCGATGGACGCCAATCCAGCTTCGGCTCTGCACGGACTGCGAGTGCTCGACCTCACCGATTATCGTGCGCAGCTTTGCACGCGATTGTTGGGCGATATGGGCGCCGACGTGATCAAGATTGAACCTCCCGGCGGCGATCGCGCGCGCCGCATCGGTCCTTTCCTGGATGACCGGCCGCATCGTGATCGCAGCCTGTTCTTCTGGTTCTACAATTTGAACAAGCGTTCGCTCACGCTCGATTTGGGCGTCCCGCGCGGCGCCGAATTGTTGCGGGAGTTGGCGAAATCGGCCGATATGCTAGTCGAGAGCTTCAAGCCCGGCGCGACGCGGGAGCTGGGACTCGGATGGGACGAGCTGCATCGGCTCAATCCTGCCCTGATCATGCTTTCGCTCACGCCGTTTGGACAAAGCGGCCCATTTCGCGACTATGAGGCCGACGATACGGTGCTGGCCGCAATGGGCGGCATGCTCTACGTCAACGGCTCGCCCGGAAAGCCGCCGGTGCGGCCGCTCGGGTTGCAGGCCTATCATCCGGCCGCGTATTACGGCGCGATTGCCCTCATGGCAGCCTTATTCGCTCGCGATCGCGACGGCGAGGGTCAGTGGATTGATCTCAGCATGCGTGAGGCCGCCACCTGCGCGGTCGAGCATGTCGCCGGCAGTTACTTCGCCACGGGCACGATCGAACCACGGCGCGGCACGCTGCATTGGAGCCGTTATTTCAGGGTCGGCAAATGCCGCGACGGCTACATCATGCATTGCTCCTTGGGCGACTGGACTTCGCTGGCCGAATGGATAACGGCTGATGGCAAAGCACAGGACCTCGGCGCGCCCGAATGGCAGGACATCGTGTATCGCGCCGAACACGCGGAGCATTTGTTCGACGTGCTCGACGACTGGGTCAAGGATTACAGCCGCGACGAGCTTTTGGAACGCGCTCAGACGTTGCGACTGCCGTATGCCACGGTGCGCAGGCCCGAGGCGTTGTTCGAAGATGAGCAGCTCGCGGCGCGCGGCTATTTCGTCGAAGTGGAACATCCGGAACTGGGGCGCGCCTTCCGTTATCCCGGCGCTCCGTATCTGTTCAACGGAACGCCATGGCGCGTCTCGCGCCGCCCGCCACTGGTCGGTGAACATACCGGCGAAATTCTGCGCGGCGACCTGGGTCTTGAGGCCGCCGAGATGGCTGCGCTTGCCGCTGAAGGAATCATTTGATGGCTCACCTGCCGCTTGAAGGAATCAGGGTGCTGGATTTCACCTGGGTGGTGGCGGGGCCGGTGGCGACGCGAATCCTCGCCGATCATGGAGCGGAGGTGATCAAGCTCGAACGCAAACCGGGACCGCCGGGTTCGCGGCAAATCGGGTTGCAAGGCGATCTTCATCGCAACAAGCGCTCGATCGCGGTCAACATGGCTCATCCGAGTGGCGTCGAGCTGGCGCGCAAGCTTGCGCTCAAAAGCGATATCGTGATGGACAATTTCTCCGCCCGCGTGATGCGGATGTGGGGTATGGATTACGACAGCTTGAGCAAGCTCAAGCCGGATATCATATGTCTGAGCATGTCGGGCCTGGGTCATACCGGTCCGCGCTCCAATTACGTGAGCTATGGGCCGACCTTGCAGGCGCTGGGTGGATATACGCTCCTGATGGCGGAGGAGAGCGGCGAGCCGGCCGGCTTCGGTTATTCCTATGCGGATATGGCGGGGGGCTATACCGGCGCGCTCGGGGCGCTGCTCGCGCTATGGAGCCGGCGTCGTAATGGACAAGGCCAATTCGTCGATCTTTCGCAGTTCGAGGCGGTGGTCAGCGCGGTCGGGCCATCGTTGCTGGACATCGCCGTCAACGGCCGCGAGCAACGGCCGTTTGACTACCAATCGCAGGAGCTTCCCGCCGCGCCTCACGGTGTTTATCGATGCCGCGCCTTGGGAAATGATGACGACCGCTGGATTGCAATCGCGGTCCGTTCGCAGTCCGAATGGGAACGTCTGGTGCGCGCTTTGGATTCGCCCGCATGGTCGCATGAAGCGAAATTCCGCACCGTTTATCTGCGCATGCGCAATCGCGCCGAGCTCGACGCCCAGATCTTGCGCTGGACCAGGGAGCGCAGTGCCGAGGACGCGATGGAAAGCTTGCAGCGCGCTGGTGTCGCCGCCGGCGTGGTTTCCAATGGTGCCGATATCTGCGCGCGTGACCGTCAGCTTCAGGCCCGCGATTTCTGGGGGACGGTCAACTTGCCTGACGGCAAAATGACGCATGTCACCGGTATTCCGATGAAATATTCGGCGACGCCGGTCTCGATCAGGACGCCCTCGCCGGAAATCGGCGCCGACAACGATTATGTGATGGGCGAGTTGCTGGGTTTAAGCCGCGCCGAGCGCGACGCTCTGATTGCCGCTGAAGCGGTTTGGCCATAACTGGCGGTACAATGTGATTGTTTTGTCGCCAGCAAGCGTCCGCGCGCGACGATGCTCTTGTGCTTGGCTTGGCACGCCGGTCTATTGTGACTAGCATCATCCGGAAAGTTAATGCCGGAGAATTTTGGACGGTCACGGTTTGCTCGCAAGCGTTCTTTCCAGCGCCCTTTCGGGGGTTGACGCCTTCAAGGTCGAGATCGAGGTCGATATTGGCAGCGGCGTTCCCGCCTTTCGCATGGTGGGCTTGGCGGAAGGAGCCGTGCGCGAGGCGCTCGATCGAATTAAGTCGGCGATTCGCAATTCCGGCTACGAATTCCCCAACCGCAAAATCACGGTAAATTTGGCTCCGGCCGACACGCGCAAGGAGGGTTCGGCGTTCGACTTGCCGATGGCGCTCGGGATGCTCGCGGCCGGTGGCGTGATGCGCAATGCGGCCCGTCTGCGCGATTACGTCGTGCTCGGCGAGTTGGCCCTCGACGGCCGCGTGAAAGGTATCAAGGGCGCACTGCCATCGGCCTTATTGGCGCGCAATCACGGCTTTGCCGGGATCGTGGTGCCGTGTGAAAACGCGGCTGAAGCGGCCGTGGTCGGGAGCGGCGTCGCGGTTATCGGGGTCGAGAAATTTACCGAGGCGTTCGAATTTTTCGAGGGTTTGCGCGAAATCGAGCCTGCGGCGATCAACCTTGACCAACTATTCGATGCGGCCAGCCGTTACGAGGTCGATTTCAGGGACGTTAAGGGCCAGGAACAGGCCAAGCGGGCACTCGAAGTGGCCGCCGCTGGTGGCCATAACGTGCTGATGATCGGTCCGCCGGGTTCGGGCAAAACGATGCTGGCCAAACGGCTGCCCAGCATCCTGCCCGCGATGACCTTGGAAGAGGCCATCGAGACCACCAAGGTTCACAGCGTGGTGGGATTGCTCGACGGACACGCGCTGATTGCCACCCGGCCGTTTCGCTCACCACATCACACGATCTCCGACGCGGGCCTGATTGGCGGCGGCCCGATGCCGCGACCAGGCGAGGTCAGTCTGGCTCACCACGGGGTGCTGTTCCTCGACGAATTGCCGGAAT
>JBOHWL010000130.1:0-15964 GCA_050736615.1 Binataceae bacterium (SeqCode)
CAGCAGTAGACCGCGGCTTCATCAGGGACCGCATCAGGTATATGCGCCATGTTGGCGTCGGCCTGATTGACGTGAAAATACTCGGCAAAGGTGCCGTCCTTGGTGTTGGCGAATTTCCATCCACCCAGAGCGCTTCCAGATTGAGAAGAATGGCCTGCTTGTGAGGCGAGTTCGCTCCAATCCGGTGTGATTGCGCCGATCAGGACGCGGTCGCCGGGTCGGAACAGTTTCACCTCGGCACCAATCTCGTAAACCACGCCAACCGCTTCGTGCCCGAGCGTAAGGTTCTGTCGCGGACCAATCGCGCCATGCACCGTATGCGAGTCGGAGGTGCAGATTAAGGCGCAAGTTGTCCGCACGATCGCGTCATTCGGGCCAGCCTTAGGCAAAGGCTTATCCGCGAATCCGACCCGATGCACATCCTGCATCACAAATGCCTTCATACCAGGCGCCCTCCGCAATGATTATTGAGCCGTGCGATCCCCACGATATTCCCTTATCTGATCCTTGCGAAACGATTCGTCTGAAGTCCCCATTAAGAGCATCTATTACTATCGGCAACGTTGCCGGCCGCCTGAGTTCTCTGAGTACCTCGATGACCCCCAAAGGACAGCGGCGCGCAAGCTTGTAAAGAATCTCGTACTCGAGATCCGATGTGATAGTTCCGAGCGCGCCGGTCTGAGAGGCGCGGGCGGAAGAGGCCCGATGCGGAGCGCAGTGGAGCTAACCAATGAGCGGCGCAATCGCGAAGGGCTGCACGGCGGGCTTGAGCGCAGCGGCGCAAGGCGGGACAGGGTAGAGGGCGGGCGGGCGAGGCGGGTTTCCTCAGACGCGACCAATACCGCGCCCGCGCTTCGCGCGCGGAAAAAGCGGAGAGTAGGCGGAACGACAGGATTGCTAGTTGACCCTATTGATTAGCTCGATCAGACCTTCGAGCATTGTGCTTATTTTCGTCATCTGAGCGTCCAGGGCGCCCTGCTCATCCTGCGGAACTTCGCCGAATGATCGCATATGTCGCGAGGTTGCTTCCGTAAGATCAATGGAGAGCAGTGACAATTTCGCGTTGAGTTGGCGGCGATTTGACACTACCTGCCGCTCGAGGTTGTAACGATCTTGAGTGATGCGAATCTCATTTTCTATTTGGAGGATTTTCTCGGATATCGCCGGCCGTACGGATTTCGGCAGGTCTTGCGCGAAACTCGTCATGATCATCTCGGACGAGCGCTTCAGCGAGGCGGCAACTTCCCGCAGCGCATCTTCCAGGCGGCGCAGGTGAGCTTCATTCATGGCCCGTCGTGATACGAGACAAGCCCTTTTGTCCCTTCCAAGCCGCCTCGCGCACCATCGCGCTGCTATCCGCTCTTGCGCGGATCCTAGCCGTCTTTTCCCAACCGTCGCCGGCGGCGACGAGCGTCTCGACCGCGCGCGCTCGGACGATGAAAGACCCGATTACTCCGTCAAGCGCCTGCGCGTTGCCAATCTTTCCGAGAGCGCCAACCGCTTCGTCAACCATGAATGGGTCGCGTTCCTTTTCCGTGACCTGGATCAAAGCGTTGACCGCCTTCAATAGACGTTTCTCGCCCAGTAAGAAGATCACGCAGCGGCGAATATCAGCGAGTGGATGAGAGCGCGCGGCGAGCAGTTTGGCGACGTATTCACGCGAGTCAGGATTTTGGGCCGCCCCGCAACTCGGGCAGGCCGCGATACCGGGAGCGAGTTCGGCGAAACAATTGGTGCAGAAAAAAGTCATATCGCAAGAAACATTAGCAATGAACCAATCGCGCTCATCGCGGCGCCGTAGGTAAAAGCCACTTTCGCCGACATCTTCGTCCAAAGAAACCCCACCACGATGCTCGACACCAGATCGCCGATGCCATTGGTGCCGCCGAGAATCCCAAAGCCAGTGCCGCGAACGTCGGATGGCAAGAGATCGGTGCCGACCGCCGACTCAAGTGTCTCCTGCGCAGCCATCACGGTGCCCTCGAGAATGAACAAGACGATCAGCGGCGCGAGGCTCTTGGGCCCGATGGCAAAACCGATCGTGGCGATCACGTCGACGGCGTACCACGCGGCCAACAGATATCGGCGCTGATAGCGGTCCCCGAGTGTCCCGAGCGGATAGGAACAGGCCGCATGGGCGGCGTTGTGCACGATGTACAAAGTCACCGCAATGCTCATTGCTTTGGCTGATGAGCCGAGTAGCTCCGCCGCGCGCAAAACCAACATGCTATGGGCGAAATCACCCGCTCCGAATACGCCAACCGCCACGAGGAAGCGGCGAAACCTTGGCGGCGCGGCGGCGCCCCATCCGCGGAAGCTCGTTGGCTTTTCGGACCGGCCTTGTGCAGGCTCGTGAACGAAGAAAAGGAAAGCGGCTCCGGAAAGGACCCCCGGAATCAGGCTAATCGCGAAAATGCGGCGGAACCCAAGGCGATGCAACATTAATAGCGCCAGGAGTGGCCCCAGGATCGCGCCCAGGGTGTCGGCCGAGCGATGGAATCCGAACGCGGTGCCAACCCTTTCCAGCGGAACGGATTCCACCAATAGGTTATCGCGGCATGGTCCCCGCATGCCTCGGGCCATCCAGCCAATAGTCCGCGCAATGAGCAATTCGAGCCAGGATTGCGCCAAAGCGAATGAGCCAGTAGCCAGGCCGGTGATTAAATAGCCCAGGCTGGCAACGCGCTGGCGTATGCCCGTACGGTCGGCAATCCTGCCGCCACCTATCTTGGCGAACGTTGAAGCGCCGTCGGAGGCTCCTTCGATCAGCCCCAGAGCGGCAGGCGAGGCGCCGATCGTCACGATGAATAGCGGCAGGATTGCGGTTGCCATTTCATGGCCGAAGTCTGACAACAGGCTGGCGAAACCCATCCCCAGAATGTTGCGACTGAACCATCGCTGAGGCCGATGTGACATGTTCGCCGGCGGTCCATCACGAAGCTTGGCTTCGCGTTTGTCATCCATAAGGTTTGTCGGCCCTCTATGAGTCTTGGGCCATCCCGGCTCATATCCGCAAGATTTATCAGCCGCCGTTGTTCGCTATCGGCTCAACCACACATTTTGCGGTCCCCCACTAGCTTGCCTAGTCCGAATGCGTGCGCATTACGCTCCTCATTACTTGCCAGCCCCTGACGCACTGCATCGAATTTCAGGGCGAAGCGCCTCATGGCTTCGCCTGCGCGTTCCAACGACGCGGCACTGGCCAGAATGAATGCGCGCGCAGTGTCGAAATCTGTAGCCGCCTGAAGGACCAGCAACAGATGCGGAATGCAAAGCGAGGCACAGGTTCGCCCGCCAGCGGAGCGTTTTGCAAGTAGCGCGGTAATCTCTTCGCGCTCAATTCCGCGCTGCGCGGCGCATACTGCGCATCGCGTTTCTGAGACCAGCTTCCGTATCCGCAGCTGTACCGACGCAGTCGAGTTTGATGATGACACGGCCTGTCTCAACTGCGCAGTTCGAGCCGCCAGCAATTCGGGGCAGGCGTGGCAAATGCCTGACGGCGAGGCGAGGCTTTCGTACATCCACGTATGAGCCGGGCAGAAGCCGCCGTTATCAACGTGAATGCGGCGTACCACTTCGTCGGTGTTCAACTCGTATTGACGCGCGGCAAGATAATCGAAACTTTCACGACTGACGCGGGCGCACACGGGCAGGTGTGGGGCAACCCTTCCGAGGGCGCGTCCTGGCGGCAGGTTCGCAATTGATCGCATTCGGTATTGGTCCCTTCGTCCACGGTCGCGCGACCCGTGATGGCAGTTTTTCGGAGATGCTCAGCCCGGTGTATCAGCGGACTGAGTGGCCTAAAAGTTCCGTTGGCATTTTCAGTGAGTATCCTGAGACGGCGGGCGCAATTATCGATGTGCTTTTCGATCTCCCGGTCAAGTTGCGCGATAAAATCGCTTGCAGCCTGTGTGATCAGCGCATCCGCTTCGCGCCGATAATTCGATAATAGCTCGTCGAGCGTATGCTCAAACCATCTAGCGATAGTTGCGGCAGATCGGGCGGGTGTCAGAGAAATGCGCCAAGCCATACGCCACTTCAGCTCAGCAAAGGATGGCAGCGAAAAAACCGCGAGTGATTTATGATGGTCATCGCATGATGAGAGGGTGACCTCATCCGTTTTCAACTGGGTCCGCATGGCGCGAGACCATCCTTGTGACGGCAGGCTTTGCAGTTCATGAATCAGTGCGCCTTCCGTGCGCTCGATCTCGCTTCGCATGATTGGGCTCAACGCGTGAACTCGTTCGCTGAGACTACGAGCACAGAAGGCTGAGGCGTCGGCCACCAGTGCGGCCTTCGCGCTGCGAAACGGCTTGCGGCTATGCGAAATCCTGGCGAAGGCCTCCAGTGCATCAGCTCTCAATTGCTCGAAAATGTGGTCGAGATGACGGCTCGTGCGTGCACAGATCGTAGCATTCACCTGCTCACCAATTTCGGCGACGAGCTCCCTACGGCGCAATTGAATGGATTCAATCATACGATCCAACTCGCGAAGTGCCTTAGGTGAATCCGCATGAGAAGATGACGCGAACGACGCCTCAATTTGTTCCCGAAGCAAAAGGTTGATTAGGCGATCCAGAGCACGTTTGAGAAGATGCGCGGCTTTTTCATGCGTGAGGAATCGCAACAGAGCGTCCTCGAGATCGAGCAAACCCGATTGCCTGAGGGTGTCACGATTATGTTCGAGTTTGCCGCGTAACGCCTGCCGCGCCGACACCGCGAACAAGCCCCATGCGCGGCCGCCGAATTCTGCCGTCAAACGGCCGCGGATGTATTCGATCAGTTCCGCCTTTTCCGCGGATGACACCAAATCCCGCTTGTTGATTACGACGAACACTTTGCCCGCTGCGCCAAGAGCATCTCCGAGAAATTCGATTTCGCTAGCCCCAAGCGGTGAATCAAATGCCGTGACAAAAATTGCCGCATCCGCTTCGGGCAGGAAATGTCTAGTGGTCGCGGTATTGGCGGCGATCGCCCCGATGCCCGGCGTGTCAGTGAAAAATAAGCCGCGGCGTAGAATGTCGATAGGCAATTGAATCTCGGCGGAGATTACATGGCGGCGATTTCCCGGATTACCGCTCTCCGTCACGTAGTTGGCCAGCTCATCAAGAGGAACCCCCCTGGAGAAGCGCCCACCCCGCGCATCGGATATGTACACACTCTCGTTCTCCATACGTCACGGTGGTAAGCACCGATGTATGAGGCAAAAGGCCGGTGGGAAGCCGCTCCACCCCAAGAATCGCGTTCATCAGGGTGCTCTTGCCGCGGCTGAATTGTCCGAGTACCGCCAGATTAAAGCGGTCCGCGGCCAAACGAGTAAGCAAGAGCTGGTATTGCCGGGCGCTCTTCTCGTCTTTGATTTCCCTGGATCGCTGCATTGCGGAGCGGGCAATGTCGGCAATCGCAAACTTCAAATCTTCATACCAACGAATAGTTTGAGCGGTCAGACGAGTTTGACCCGGCGCACCATCTATGGCGTCAAGTGTCATACTCCACAAAAACGCGGATTATCCATGGGCACGAGCCAGAACGCGTGCGAGTACGCAGTCGCGTCGCCTATTGAAGTCCTGTGGCTGGTCCGGCATAGCTGACAGCGCTTCCTCGATTGTGGCCTTGGCAACGGCGAAGTGCTCTACGAGGCATCCCTCAATCTCACGGCACAGGAATGAATCCGCCGTTGCGAGTAGCGCCACGAGTTGTTCGACAGCCGAGTGCTTCTGCGTCACGGGGCCGAAGCTCAAGGCGATACCGCTGGCTATCGCGGCGATAGTCGCATGCGGATCAAAAACGAGGGGCGCCAGCCGCTCCCAGAATGACGGCGCTAATTTCATCTCGCCCAGCAGGCCCAGCGCGCTGCGGCGGCGGCGTACGCTGGAGGGGCTTTCGTAATCCGCCGAGAGTGTTTGGCGGAGAGCGGTTTCGCATAAGGCCGGACCGGCGCGAACACCAAGTTTTCTGAGCGCATCTTCCGCCGCGGAGCGGCTGAAATCCTCGTTAAGAGCATCGATCAGTATCGGCAGGATTTCCGGCCGCCGGAGTTCGCCCAAAACCTCGATGACGCCGGCTAATGGGCGGCGCCGTAAAAGGTTGACAAGGAGTTCGTACTCCCCATCCGATTTGACGGTTCCTAGCGCGCGCGCCGCGGTGTTTATAACCGCTTCTTCGCCAAGACGCTCGACCGGGTCGCTGATCTCGCGATCACCGGCGAGAAACTCGAGGAGCACATCACGCGCTCCGATTCCCGCCAGCTCGCGCGCCGCGCCACATCGCGGTTCGAAGACGCCGCTGCGCTCGCGCGCAAACAGCAATCGGCGCAACGCCGGCACAGCGACGGAGCCGCAGCCGATCAATTGGAGAACCGTCGCGCCTGTAACGTGCAGGGACTTTAGCCCATTAACCAGTTGTTCGTGGTGCTCCAGTTTCGGCTGGGCAGCGCCGGCGCAGAGCGACAACACGCCTGTTTCTTTCGCTGTACCGGCCATAGTGCTCATCGTGGAACGTTGCCGCTGCGCAGTACTTTCGCGAGATCGGACTTGACTTCATCGGTAACCGGCATGGCTGAGATCTTTGCGATAGTCTGTTCGACCGGATACTCCAGTGCGCGTAGGTCGATTTTGCCGTCCTGCCATACCGCATAGCGCGCGCGGGAATCCCCGGCCTTGGATTGCCCAAGACTGCCTGGATTGATGACCGTTCGGTTTCCCAAGCTTCTGGAAAACTGCAAATGCGTATGGCCAACGAGGACTACACTTGCACCGGAACTTGCCTCTCCATCCCGTTCCCACAGCGGGGACTGTGGCGGGCGGTACTCATAGAGCATGTCCGACGGGGTGGCGTGGCACAGGAAGAAACTCTGACTGTTTATCTGGCGGCAAGCGCAAGTTGGAAGATCACGCAGAAACTGTTTGTCCTTGAAGCTGAGCACGGAGACGGTGTATTGGCGGGTTGCTTCGGCCATCGCGCGGAATCGCGGCGAGCATCCGCAGTCCGCGCCAAATCCGACGGCGTGATCATGATTACCACGCACGACGGTTGAGGCATGCGACCGCACGAAGTCAATCGTCGCCGCCGGATCGGGGCCGTAGTTCACCAAATCTCCGAGCACCCACAGTTCGTCGTAATCGGAGGGGAGTGCGGCAAGCGCCTCCAGGTTCGCGTGCAGGTCGGAGATGATTAATATTCGCATGGTGCCACTCTCTCCCGTATGCCATCAGGTCAGGCCGCCGTTGGTCTTACTTTGATTCTTCTCCGAGAGGAGTTCGGCCCTATCACGTTCAAGATCACGCCGGATCGACTCGGCCGCCACATGCGCAAGTTTAAGGCCACGATTTTCTTCGGAAAGGATCGCATTCCGATAACGCAGTTTTGCCGCTTCGCTCTCGAGGTCGCTCAAACGTCTGAGGTGAAGTTCATCGTCCCATCTCCCGAATTCCGTGTCGTCTTCGTTTGCGGTGCCGGCTGATTCAGGCGCCGCGCGGACAGGTTCCGGCGGGAGGGGGCGGCCCAAAAGCGCAAGCGCCGCTGTAATCAGCCGCTCCAATTCCTCGCTGTTGCGCAGTTCCGCTTGCGCCAGCCCATCGCGCAAAACCTTGGAGCTTCGTCCGTTGCACTTGTGCGAAAGTGCGCGAAGGGCCACCGGCCAGAACCGCCGTTGCATGGCGCTGGCAGAAGAGCGGCGCCATCTCAAGCGCCTTGCGAAAGCGCATCTGGTGGTCGAGTGCGCGTATCGAGCATCCCAATCGCTGCTCCACGCCGGCACGACGTTGGCAGAGATCACACGGGAAGCGGCCGTCGATGGCGGCCTCAATCGTGGCTCGTGTCAATCGGGCGCGCGAAGCGAAAGCCTCAGTTCCCGTCAGGGCCATGGCGAGATGTTCACCACACAGCGCCACCCTGCGCGCGTTTTTTGCGCGCAGGCGGTTGATCCCGCGCGCCGCGAGGAAGATGCGAACGGCACACATCGGGCAGATGGCACCTTCAAATGCGTTCAGGAGCAGCCGAAAATTATGTGACAGACGCTCCAGCAAAATCGCCTCCGACGGCAGCGGAAGCGGATTGGGGAGACTTTCGATTTGGGGAATTTCCCGCACCGGGTCTCTCGCCCGCTGCAGGAGTCATTGGCCGTTATGGCGGTTACCGGCGGACTCCACCGCCCGTATTTTTACTCTAGAATTCAGTGCGGCGCGGGTCAAGAACTATGTGGCGAACCGCGCGATCAGCAAAGCAATGATCAATGCCGAAAGCCCATACACGACATATGCATTTAGCAACCCGTGATGCATCCGGGCAAAACCGTTGGCCACCCACAACGCGCCGTCCGCGACAGGGTTGAGCACCAGCCGGTCCAGCACGTGATTTTCCTGGCGGGTGCGCCGGATCGCCGAGCGGAAATGTGCGGCCACCGTTTCCCTCGTATCCTCGACCGTCGTCGGCCTGAAAATTGACGCGAAAATCACGCGTACCGGATTGGAAAAACCAGTCGCGGTGTAAGTCATTTCGGGACGCAGAAGATGGATGCCGCCGTCCCAGACGGTGCCGCGTGTGACGCGCCGATGACGGGCGACAACCAATCGGACGATTACGAAAGTCGCCAATAACATCAAAACGAGGATCGCCGCCATGTAGGCGGTGGACATCGCGAAGACCACGGGATTCGCCTTGCCGCCCTGATGGAGGATTACGAGCCCTCTGCCCGGAAAAACGCTCTGCCCCACCTGTGCGCCGATCTGGCGAAAATCAGCCACGAACTTCGCGGGCAATTCGCCATGATGCGGATTCCCAGCGTAGAAAGGCGGAACGAGCGCATTGGCGGCGGACGCTTCGGTTATTGGCGCAACCGTGCGGCCCAGCACCGGTATGACATATGTCGGTACGACGCCCAGCACCACACACAGAACCGCGAGAATCGCCATCGGCGCGGTGATGGAAATTCGCGCCTCGTGCGCCTGTTCGGCCTGCTCGGAGCGTGGCATGCCTAAAAAGCCCATCGCAAACGCCTTAACAAAGCAGGTGACGGCTAGTCCGAAGGTCAGCGCCAGAGCCGCGCCGCACAAGGCGAACACAATCTTAACACCGGTTGAATGCAGTGCGGCGCTGATCAAGAACGTTTGCAGAGTGAGCCATTCGCTGACGAAGCCGTTGAACGGCGGTAATCCCGCGATCGACAGTGCGCCAACGAGAAAGAACAGCGCCGTCCACGGCATCACTTTGATCAATCCGCCCAACAAGTCGAGATTACGCGTGCGGGCATTCTGATCCACCGAACCCGCGCCAAAAAATAGCAGCGTCTTATAAAGGGAGTGATTCGTCATATGATAGAAAGCGGTGACGAACGCGATCGCCGCCGCCGCGTGCGCGCCGGCGGCCAGAAAGATAAATCCTGCGCCCAGGGCTGCCGTAATGATGCCGGCGTTTTCGATTGAACTGTGCGCCAGCACGGTCTTGAGGTCGTTCTGAGTGGTAGCGTAAAGAATGCCGAGCAAGGCCGAAACGGATCCGATAATCAGAGCCACTAATCCTGGCCCAATCATCGACACTGGCAGCAGATCGATATTGACAAGCGCGATGCCATAAATACCGAGATTCAGAGTGGCTCCCGCTAGAACCGGCACGAATGCTCGCGGCGCCGCCGTGTAAGCCTGCGGCAGCCAGAAATTCACCGGCGCCAGGCCCGCCTTCACCGCGAAGCCGAAAAAAGCGAGCAGAAACACGGCCCAACGCGCGCCTTGCCCCAAGGCAACGCCGGCTATCCGCAGCGAAGAAAATTCTAGTGAACCATTGTTCGCGAGGACCAGAAAAGCCAGCGCGATGGCAACGGTTCCCGCCTCGCCCACCGCGAGCATCACGTAACCGGAACGAGTATGCTCCGTCTCTTCATGTTCGAAGTTCACCAGCAGGTAGGTGAGAATCGACATCGACTCCCACAGCATTAGGAACGAAAGCACATCGGCTGACAGAGGAATCAGGACGATCGTTGCGAGCAGCGCGAAATACCAGGCGCTGAAAGCGCGAATATCATAGCGGCCCTCATATTGACTGAGATTTGCCGGGGCGAAGATCGACGCCGGAAATATCACCAGTCCACTGACGAAAATAAAAAGCCCAGAGAGCCGGTCGAGACCGAGCGCAAGCGTCCCCAGCGGCTGAATGGTCCACAAATCGAGATGAAAGTGTTGGCCACTGAACAACGCCGCTCCGCCCATCCACAGCGCCGCCAATGAGGCAAGGCATCCGATCCATCCGAGCAGAACCGGCACGCGCCGCTCTTTGATGAATAGCGGGAGTACCACCCCGCTTGCGCACAGCAGCAAGAAGGCTGCGAGCGAAGTGCCGATAGCCGTCATTCGGACACGACTCTCGGGGTTGTAGCGGTCGCCGCTGAAATGAGCGACGCCGCCGGCTTGCGGCCCACCGCTACCAACAGGCCGTGCAGGATCGCCAATGGCGGGGGTGGATTACCGGGTACTTCGATATCGACGGGGAGAACGTCCGCCACTCCGGCGCCGCAGGTGAAACTCGGGCCGAAGATACCGCCTGACAACGCGCAAGCGCCCACTGCGAGCACTCGCTTGGGCGTTGGCATCGCATCGTAGGCTTTGCGCAACGGCACCCGCATGTGATCGTTCACCGGTCCAACGACCAGGATTATGTCGGCATGCCGCGGAGAGGGCGTGAGAAAAAAGCCCAGCCGATGCATGTTGTAGTAGGGATTGTTCAGTTGCTTAACTTCGCTCAAGCAGGCGCCGCAATCACCCGCGTCAACTACCAGGATGTGAGTCGAGCCGCGGAAGGGTGCCCCAAAGGTATTCCGCGACTGAGATTCATTCGCGGCGGCGCCGGCCCACTCGTAACCCGGTTGCCAGTTGACTGGGCTATTCGTGCCACGAACGCAGCGAAAACAATGAACGCATTTTCGGTAATCGACGGCCACCCCATTCGGCATGCGCGTAAGCGCGCGCGTTGGGCAGCGCGCGATGATTGAATCCGCGATTACCTCTGGAAAATCGGTTGCCTGTGGCAATCCCGGCGAGACACCCGCGGCGGTCTCTTCATGACGCGGATACCGTGTCGTTCGGATGCCGGTTCTAAGGCCTCTGATGACCCATTGGCTCATGATGTCTTGCTCGTTTGGGTGCTAACGATCGTTCTCCGGCACGGACAGCGCGAACGTTGCGAGGATGATCGGGAAGTCCTGGAAGGCGAACTTCTCCGCCGCCAGCCGGAAGCCGTGCCAATTCGCGAACGAAGGGGTAATGAGCCGGTAACGATCGATCACGCCTTCGTCACGCAGGCGAATCCAATGCAATGCGGCACCGCTCGGCGCCTCCACCCAGCCCAGTGCGGCTCCGCTTCCGAAGCGAGCCTCGGGCACGCGCACCGGACCGCCGGGCATCATGTCGCATGCCTGCGCCATCAGGCTCACCGACTGTTCGGCCTCGCTGAACAATAGGCGGAGGCGCGCATAGCCGTCGCCCTCGGATTCATAGGGAACCTTGAAGCTGAACTTCTCGTATGAAGCGTAGGGATGCGCGGCGCGCAGATCGCGAGAGACACTGGAGGCGCGCGCGGTTGGTCCGACCATGCCGAAGGCATTCGCGTCCGATGCGGCAACGGAGCCGCATTCTTCCAGGCGATCGAGAAAGCTGCTCGAGATGCTCGGCATCCGCTGCAAGTTCACCAGCCGTTGCAGCACGTTCTGAGCGTCCGCAACGGTCTTTCGCAAGACAACGTCATCGAAATCGATGCTCAGACCGCCGAGAACATTGATGCCGAAAAGGTAGCGGTGCCCGCAGAGTGCGCCCGATAATCGCAACAATTCCTCTTCGAGAATCGCGGTTTGGCTCGCCCCGACCGCTAATCCGGTTGACTCGCAGATTCCGTGGACAGCGGCGGCGTGATGGCGAAAACGTTCCAGTTCGGCCAGAAATACACGCAGTATCTGGGCTCTTTGCGGCACTTTTATCGCGCAAATGGCCTCAACCGCCTGACATACGGCAAGCGAATGGGCGAACGCCGAAGTCCCGCTCAGGCGCTCGGCGATGAGGAGTGCGTCTTGCGCCGGCCGTCCTTCGGCGATCTTCTCCAAACCGCGATAGGCGTAAAACAAACGTGGCTGCGCGCGGATTACGTCTTCACCGACTGTTTCCAGCGAAAAGTAGACGGGCCCGGTCGCAGCCGAATGGATCGGCCCGATCGGCATCAGAAAGGCTCCCTCTTCGTGAACGATCCGGCGAGGCCGCCAATTCTTGTCCGGTTGGCGATCCTCAAGACGCCGGTGTGTGTCAAAGTTCCGGCGCATGGGGGCAACGCCTTCCTGCCGGACGTCATTATGCAAAACGAAGTCGCCCAGACGCGGATGGCCTTCGAAAGTAAGGCCGAACAAATCCTCCGCCTCACGTTCGTGCCAGTCGGCGGCGTGAACCATAGTGCTGATGCTCGGGACTGCTTGTTGACTGGGCGGATAATGAGCGACCAGGTGAATCCAACCAGCCGCTCGATCGCCATAGAAGACATAACGCAGTTCCCATCGGTGACGCTGTTCCACGATGAGGCCGCCGAAACTGTAACCAAGCTGCGAGACCAGCCATCCGCTCAGCTCAGGAAGCAAGTCGCCCTGGCATTCGATCTCGCCGGTGCCACGAGCGCCGTCACCAGTGCTTGTCCGCAGGATTCCGCTCCAGCGCACCTGGGCTTCGCTGATCACACTTGCGAGTTCGACGGTCATTGTCACTTCGCGAGCCCCGCCGCGGCCATTTGCAGTAGCGCGTGAAGCGGCTGCGGTATATAGAATCCAAAGATCAGCACCGGCAGCGCGGCCAGCACCAGCGCGAGCGTGCAGGTGGCCGGCAATTTGACTGGAATAGCGGTGATACTGGCGGGCTCAGGCTTTCCAAAAACCATCCCGTTGAGATGATGCAGAATGCCGAAGAAGGCCACCGCCACCAACGCCGCCAGGAGGCCCGTTGCAAAGTAATGCTCCCGTGCAAGACCAGCCCTGAAAATCGAAAGTTCGCTCAGGAAAACCGCGAGCGGCGGCGCCCCTGAGATCGCCAGCCCGCCAATTAGCAAAGCGATCCCCGCGATGGGCGAGCTTTTGATGAGACCTCGCACCGAACTGATCTGGCGTGTGTCAACCGCCAGCAGCGCGGCGCCCGCCGCGAAGAAGCAGAACGACTTGGTCAAGGCATGATTAAGAATCTGATAAACCGCACCGTAATGGGCGGCGACTCCGCCAAAACCGACGGCGGCCAGAATAATGCCCATGTGCTCGACGGTCGAGAATGCGAACAGTCGTTTGTAATCGCTGACCTGCAGGATCAAAAAGGCGGCGATACCCACTGAGATAAGGCCAACCACAATCGCCCACGTGTTGACATCGATTTTTCCGTTCGCGTTCAACACTGGGATCAGCCGCAATATCACGTAAAGTACCACTGTGGTCTTGACTCCGGAGAGTAGCGCACATATCGGCGTCGGTGCCTGGCTGTGAGCGTCCGGCAGCCAAGTATGCAACGGGACCAGGCCCGTTTTGGCGCCAAACCCCACCAGGATGAGAACAAACGCCGCCTCCAGCACCTTGGGTTGAACCGTTGGCGCCGCCGCGATCAGTCCCATCCAGGTAAATGGCTCGCTGCCGGCGGGCGTCGCGCGATACAGCACAATGAATCCGAGCAACGCGGTTGCGCCGCCCATAATCGTCAAAATGGAAAATTTCCAGGCCGCCTCAACCGCCTCGCGCGTATTTTCGAAGGCCACCAGGTAGATGCCGAAAATGGTGGTCAGTTCAACGGCCGTCCACACCAGCGCCGGCTCGACCAGCACCGGTACCGCGAGCATCGCGAAGATAAACAAATTGTAGTTTGCATAATAGCGGCGCAGATGACGCGGGTCAGGCTCGTGCGCGATGTAACCCCAGGAAAACAACGCGGCCGTGGTCGCCACCGCCGCGACCAGCACCAGCACCAATGCGCTCAGTCCGTCCAGCGAAACCCAATCGATAACGCCGATTACCGGAATTCCGGCGGCAACTCGCAATGCCGCAATCGCGGATAACACCAAAGCAGCCACGCTAGCCACAAGCGTGGCGCCGGGCGCAATCTCGCGTCCCGGGGAAATCCACGAAATGAGTGACGCCAACAGTGGCAATGCCAGAATTACAAAGAGGCTCATTTGGCCGGCCCCTCCCGCAGACTCCGAAGCGCGCCGACCTCCGTAGTGCCCACCCGCTCACGGGTGATACGGGTGAGAATTCCGATCACCAGGGCGATGATCAGCATGTCAAATGGGAAAGCCATCTCCGCGACGATCGGAAGTCTTGGCGCGATGGCGATGCCCGCGAGCAGCGAACCGTTTTCAATGCCGAAGAGCCCAACCAGTTGCGGCATGGCCTCGCGGCGTACCGCCAGCGTGTACATGCCCATCAGCAGGCCAGCCAACCCAATGGGCAAATTGATATTACCCATCGCACCGCCTGCCGCGGGCAGCAGCCCGGCCAGAAAATATCCCAGGATCGTGAGCACCAGCGCGATCAGAAGGGAGACTCGGGATGTTGAGCACCTGGTCGATTTCGCGGCGTCTGAGGGTCTCCTCTGGCATGTAGCGCCCCAGCAGCCAGGGAATTATCAGCGGTTTGACCGCCAGGTCGAGAGCCGCGATAGCGATCAGGTCTGGTACTCGCATCCCGATCGCGATCAGAAATATCGATGCCGCCAAAGAGAGTGATTGCAATCTGAAAAAGCGCAAACATCCCTGCATTTGCCGGGTTGCTAGCAATCCAAACGAACTCACCAAAAAGATCCCCGCGGCGAGCCCGTTTAGCGAGGCGATTGGTGATACCAGGTTAAGCACGCCCGCGCCCCCTAAAAGCTCAGCAGCCCGCTGATCATCGCGACCACCGACGTGATGAACGCCGCACTCAGAAATTCACTTACGCGGAAGAGCCGCAACTTGGCCAATGACGACTCGATCACGACCAGCACGAGCAGAAACAGCAGCGTCTTGAAAAGCACCAAGGGCATTGCCAGGAAAAGCGCGTCCACGGCCTGACCGCTGGCAAGGCCCCACGGCGTCACCAGGACGTTCAGCAGGATGATGATCAGAACGAAGAATTTCATCTGCCCACCCCACTTCATCAGCGCGGCCCCGGTGCCCGAATATTCCAGGCTCTTGGATTCGTCGATCATAGCCAACTCGAAATGGCCGCTGGGATTGTCCACGGGAATCCGCCCGCCTTCGGCGAGAATCAACATGATGAACGCGACCACCATCAGCACGTGAGAGGGTGCGAAGAAATTCGCGAACGGGGTTACCCAGTGCATCGTCACGATGTAGGGAATCGTCGATCCGGAGACGAAGGAAACCGTGAAGAATACGATCATGAAAACCGGCTCCGCCAGGAATCCAACCATGCGGGTGCGGCTGGCCCCGATCGGCCCGTAAGGGTTCGCCGTATCGATCGCGGCGAGCGTCGCGAAGAAACCGCCCAGCGCAAGCACGAAGCCGCCGGCCAGTATGTCGCCCATCAGCGCGAAGAACAGTGGGTAATTCGTCAGGACCGGAATCAACGTGGTGACAAAAAGCGGAGCGACGAAGACAACGTAGGGTGTCGCGCGGAAAATCCAGGAGGCATAGTCCGAAACGACTTCGTCTTTGCTGAACAGCTTCCGCAGATCGCGGTAGGGTTGAAAGATGCTCGGACCGCGGCGTGATTGAACGATCTCCTTCAAACGTGACAACACCCCTGACACAAGCGGGGAGACCGCCAGGACAAACAATATCTGGAGCAGGTTGAAGCCTATCGAGCGCGCCATTAACCGCTACGCCCCTCCCGCACGGCGTTACATCCTCGTTCCGTTTGGCGCTGTGACGCGCAGGGAACAAGCTAGCCTCGGCTACCAGGTAGGGAACCTGAACGAAAAGCAAACCCCTACCGGCTTCGGTAGGGGTCATCAGCCCTGCTCAGGAA
>JBOHWL010000131.1:0-36610 GCA_050736615.1 Binataceae bacterium (SeqCode)
GTCTTCGATTTCCTTCGGGTCGAGCGCCGGGTTGCGTTCCATTAGCGCGCGCACGCACTTGACGCCGAGTTCATCGGCTCGAACATTCTTGTAGTAACTCTGATCGCGTCCGGCACGCCCTATCGGAGTACGTATCGCATCGACAATTACCACTTGGCGCATAAAGCTATCCTCTTCGACTCACATCCAGCATAACCAGCCCAACCGTAGCGCGATAGGCTGAATCGCCCCGCGCTGCTCGTTGCTCCAGTTGACAATCAGCACGGCGTGGCGCAAAGACTGGTGACATTCCTAACTCAAAAAAAAGTGATCGCGTCTCGCAGCCGATGCGCCGTGCAACGATGCGTAGGGGGAGAAGGGAAATGGCTCTAACTCAATACCTGGCTCAACAGTACAAACTTTATCTGGAAAAGCTACCCAATGAAGATTGGCACCAAGGGTATGAAGGCCTCTGGACCAAAATACACAGCATAGCCCAGCACATCGACGGGTGTGACCGTGACTCGCTTAGCAGGGCGTGCGAGCAGGCGAATGTCGCTTTTGACGACTATGTGCAAGACATCTGGTTCGTGCGCGGCGGTAATGGCGTCGCTTCCGTCGGCGAAGGTGGAATATCGGAAGGGACATTTCGAAATGTAACCGAAGACGACAAATTCTGGAGGGTCTTTTCACAGACAACGAAGCTCGCCTACGGGGACCACACCGATGATGAGGTTGCGCAGTCCTATGAAGCCGCTCACCAGTGGATGGAGGGGTTTTGCCGCAAACATCAAGTGAAACGATTCCCGGCCGTGATTAATCGGGTCTTCGCTGCCTGCCTGCCCGGACGTGTAACTACTTTGGTTAGGGAGTCAACGTTCAATGAGTTCTTGGCGACCATCGGAGCCGATTTTCAAGGTAACTGGATTGAAAAGAGCCTGAGGCTGCTCGAGTGCCTTAGGGAAGGAATCGGCCAAGGACAGCTACAAAACGATACTTCGTACCACCGGACAATCTTCTTTTGGTGGCTATACGAGAACGCGGGCGCGGGAGAAGAGCGGCAGGTCATCTTCTACGGGAGTCCGGGAACCGGAAAGACCCGGAGCGCGATGCGCATCGCCGACGCGCGGATCAGCGCTTGGCGACAAAGCCACGCCGATGCTTCTCACGGCGATACCGAAATCGTGCAGTTTCACCCTTCGTTCGCGTACGAGGATTTTATCGAGGGCCTCCGCCCCGCCGGAATCGCCAACGGACAAATCCAACTGGGATTGACCGAAGGGGTCTTCAAAGAATTTTGCCGCAATGCCGCCCGCTGGGAAATCGATTTTTTTCGGCGGGCCGGGAAGCCTCTTGACGAAAAGACAACCTTTGCCGATTTGCCAAATCGCGATTTGTCAAACAGCTTGGAACTATGGAGTTTTGCGAAGAATCTCGCTGAAGAACGGATCGTGGAGCATCTGCCCCCCTACATTTTCATCATCGACGAAATCAACCGAGCCGAACTTTCGCGGGTGCTCGGCGAAATGATGTATGCGCTAGAATACCGGGGGTTTGACCCGAACCATCGGATTCAAACCCAATACAGCGGACTTGTAAGCAATGAAAGCGAACCCGGCGCGTTCCTGTTTGTGAACGGCACAAACTGCGTGAACGGCACAAACTGCTTCTTCATACCGCATAATGTTCAGCTCTTCGGCACGATGAACATAATCGACCGCAGCGTTGAGGCGTTCGATTTCGCCCTCCGGCGGCGTTTCCGCTGGATCGAGCTGGAGTTCGACGAAACCGCAATGCGTCAGATTCTGGAGTCTTCGGACCAAGGCTGGAGTGCATGCGAAATTAACGACGCAATCAAGCGGTTTCAAGACCTGAACGTTAGTATCCACGATGAACCATATCTTGGGCCTGGTTACCGGATCGGGCATGCGTATGCGGTTCATTTGAAGGACTATTCGGGTCCAGGAGGCATGAAGGGAGCACTTCGTTTTCTCTGGACAAATCATTTGGAGCCGCTATTGCGGGAATACCTTCGAGGCCAGGGCCAGCCGAAGAAAATCGACGAGGCGATTCAACGTTTCCGGAGCGCCTTTGGGGTGACCCGATGAGGGTTACCGAATTTTTGAAAAAATGCCTTAAGGACAACGGTTCTGTTGCGGCCGGCTTGGCGCCGCATCGTGACGCCAATTGCATCGTTCCTCCGTTGGAGAACGGCAATGGCACCGATAATTTGCGCAGAGCGACGAATTTTCTGCGCGATGTCGAGGAGAAGGTCAAAAACTCCCTCAGCGACGATAGTCTAATTGTCAGCTTCGGCGATGAATTCGAATTCTCCCGTGACCAGACATTCATCAATCTTCATGGAGATAGCCTGGAAAACCGCCTGACTATCGAGACGGGCAACATCATTGGTCAGGTTTGTGGGCGTTGCGAAGGATGCGCTTACGAGTTGCGTGTCGGTTCACGCTTCGGCGACCAGTTCCTTATGCATATGATCGCTTCGGCAGAGGGCTTTCTGGAACTGGAAGACATGGGAACCGTCGCGGAGTTGCACAATACCGACTGGCTATTGGTTTATTTATGGAAAGTTCGGCTTAAGCAAGCCTTTACTGCTGGCGTCCCAAAACTCTATGTCCGGAAGACGGAACGGCTTCCAATGATTCGCGGCGATCTCGATCTCAACGCCTGTCTGCGAGTGCCAGCCGATCTCGGCCGCTATGTCTGCAATTACCGGGAACATAGTTTCGATAACGAAATCACGCGGTTGATCAATAAGACGTTCAAATATCTGGAAAGGGGCGGCAATGGTTGGGAAAGGTTGCTCGCTGACGTGCAACGCCTGCGCGGAGCGTTTCTGGAGGCATGCAACGACCGTCCACTTTTACCGGCCCGCGGTACGCGCCCGATTAGCAATCCGTATTTTGCCGCCTATGAAGAGGTCGCCAAACTAAGCCGCATGATCCTTGCCGGTGAGAGTGGCGGGTTAGGCACCGACGACGATGAATTTTCCGGCTTCCTGTTCGACGTATCGCTCCTGTTTGAACATTATATCCGCAAGCTACTCGGTGGCTCGGGGCTCACGCTCGAACCGAAAGCGACAAACCCGGTCACGCACCCCAGTGGCGGCGGCTGCCGAAGGCTTTTGCCTGATATCATGCTGCATGGTTCAAGGGGCACCTTAATTCTGGACGTGAAGTACAAGCGCTGGGAGAGTTGGACCAACTCCAAATATCCCGGCAACTCTCGCACCGATCTATTTCAAATTATGACCTACGCGGCGGCCTACCGGCAGCGGTATCAGAACAGATGTCCTGTGTTCGGTTACGGATTCGTTTTCCCAATACAAGGAAACGAGAAAGATCCGCCACCGCAACGCTTCAAGGCATTCGGGATGCATTTCTATATCTTTTTTCTTCGGATTCCCGAGGACGAGCATTCGGACTCCAAGAATCCCGACCGCCTTGAAACAAGCATGAAAGAGAACGAGCGCGATTTCGTAAAGAACGTTGAACTAGCGCTTCAGCGGCGATTGCCGGAAATGGAGACAATCGCTAACGACTAATCAACGAGTGTCGCTGGTCGCCAGCGCGAGCGACATCCGCCGTCTTTCAGTACCACGCGAGGAGGGTGACGCCAGCGATCATCAGCACCACGCCGAGGCCGCGCCCCACGCCGACCGTATGCAACGGCAGTCCCATCACCCCGAATTGAACGAGCACCACCGACATTATCAGATTGGCGCCAATCGCCACCGCGGCATAGGGCCCCACACGAATGCGATCGACGAATAGTAGCCTCGCACCGACCGCGAACGCGCCCGCCTCCTTCTCGCACCCGAAACATGCGGTTGACAATCGAGGTCGCCGCGCGTCAAGCCTTAAAATAGACGCGTGCGGTTGGCGCAGGGGAAAACTTATGGACGTCGGCGACAAAACGGCTGGCAAGGCACACTCGAAGATATTGGCGGCCAGCCGCCAGTACGAGCCTTACCTGGAGGCCGCTTGGGGCTTCAAGAACGCCTGGTACCCGGCAGTGTTAAGCTCGGAGGTCGGCGAAAAACAGGTTACGGGCGTGGTAATGGCGGGGCATGAAATCCTGCTGCGCCGCGCCAATGGCCGCGTTTATGCCCTCGCCGACCGCTGTGCCCATCGCGGCGTGAAAATCTCGGCACGCCCGACCTGCTTCAACGACACGACCGTCACCTGCTGGTATCACGGCTTCACCTACGGCCTCGATGACGGTGTGCTGAAAACCATCGTCGCCTCGCCCGGCGATCCGCTGATTGGCAAAGTCAGGATTCGGACCTATCCGGTCGAGGAACGTGCGGGAATTGTCTTCGTCTTCGTAGGCGATGAGGAATACGAGCCGGTGCCGCCGCTTGAGGCCGACCTGCCGATTCATATTACCGACGACGCCAACGCGGTCGCGCATCTACTCGACGATCAGGTTTACGTGCGCGGCATCCATCGCATTGGCAATTCCAACTGGCGGCTCGCGGTGGAAAACGGTTTCGACCCCGGCCATCTGCTGATTCACTGGGATAACATTATTGTCGCCGCGACCGATCGCGTGATGGGTCTGGGCGCGCAACCTATCGCCGAGGACGCCGTCCGTATCATTGATGAGCCCGACGGCCCCAAAGGCATGATGAATATGTATAACACCCGCGCCTACAAGTTCTTCCGGGAGAACAAGGCGATCGGTTTCAAGTCGCCGGGCACCAAACCCTATTACGCGCGCACGTCAGTATATCTGCCGGGATTGCTGCTGGTTGAGCATTGGCCTTTGCCGGGATGGGCGCAATACGAATGGTACGTGCCGACCGACGATAAGCATCATGAGTACTGGGAAATCCTTGTCGGGCGCGCGCGCAACCAGGAAGAACGCAAGCACGCCGATTATCTCTACGAGCATTTTTTTGAGCCGCTCGCGCTGCGCGATTTCAACAACAACGATCTGTTCGCGCGCGAGCAGATGCAGGAGTTTTACGAAAACCGCGACGGCTGGAATAACGAAACGCTATGCGCGTTCGACGACGCCACGATCATATGGCGCAAAGTCGCCGCGCGTTACAATCGCGGCATCCAGGAACCGCCGCGCCGTGTCTCTTCCCGCTGATTCCAATGGAAACCGCATCGCGGAACGACGCTGATCAATCCCACCGTGTGACGTTCCGATTCGAGGATGGCCTCGAGAAACAAGTCATCGTGAGGATGAGCGAGTTCGTGCTGGATGCCGCCTTGCGCCAGGACGTGCCGCTGGTTCATCAATGCCGCTCGGGAAGCTGTTCGACCTGTGTCGCACAGATCATGGGCGGCGAAATCGAGATGACGCGCGCGCGTGCGACCTCGCTGATCGCCGCCGAAGCGGCCGAAGGCAAGCGGCTGCTGTGCAGCGCCCACGCGCTCGCCGACAGTGTCGTGCGCCTGAGCTATCCGAGCACACTCATTTATGAGAGCGCGCCGCGAGTGCTTAGCGTCAGCGTAGCTAGCTTGGAATGGCCGGTACCGAGCGTGGCGAAACTCAGCGTCGAAATCGCCGCGGATCACGATTTCGATTTTCGTGGCGGCCAGTACCTACGCATGCGGGTGCCGCAAACCGAGGAATGGCGTTCGTACTCGATGGCTTCGTTGCCACGCGATTTGCCCCGGCTGGATTTCCTGGTCCGCATCATCAACGGCGGCGCCATGTCGGAATATCTGCGCACGCGATGCCGTCCCGGCGACGCGGTCGAAATTGAGGGGCCGCGTGGCGCCTTTTTTCTGCGCCCCAGCCGCGCCGCCCACGTCTTCGTCGCGGGCGGGACGGGACTTGCGCCGATACTCTCCATCATCGACGAAATTCGCCGCCGCCCCGGCGCCAAACCGCCCATGACGTTGAGCTTCGGATGTGCCAGCGATGGGCAGTTCTTTTATCGCGACGAGGTCGAATTAAGGGGCTGGTGGATGCCGTCGCTGAAGCTCATCCTCAGCGCCGATCGTGTCGACGATCCGCATTCTGGCTTGATTACCGGCACCCCGGTCGCCGCTCTTGGTGATAATCGGATTGATGACCCCGAAACGGTCGCCTACCTATGCGGGCCGCCTCCCATGATTGCGGCGGCGCGCCAGCGCCTAATTCAACTCGGGCTGAAGCCAGAACGTATCTACGCCGAGAATTTCGTCGCGAGTTGATCGATGGCAAGTGAAACCCGGCCTCTGCCCTTATCCGCCGAGCAGCAAAGTTGGTACAGCAGCGCTTGCGCGCAGCTTGATCCCAATCGTTTAAAGAATCTTCTGCTGGCGCTGATCGACATTCATAGCCCCACGGGCGCCGAGCGCGGCGCGAGCGAATTTATCGCCGCCTGGATGCGCCAGCGACTCGGTGGCCGCGCCTTCTACCAGCCTATCAACGAGGATACCGGCAACGCCGTCGGTGAGATTCGCGGAAGTGGCGGCGGCGCCAGCCTGCTGCTTTATGCCCCCATCGATACTCACCTCGAGGCTGAGCCCGCGCGTGACGTGCCATGGGTAGGACCGGTGTTGCGCGCCGACATGAGGCCCAAGGGGTTCGCCGACGGTGACATGATTTATGGCTTGGGCGCCGCTAATCCGAAATGCATGGTGGCGACCATTGCGGAGATCGCGACGGCACTTTTCGCGGCGCGTGTGCCTCTATGCGGCGATCTACAGGTTGCGTTCGCGGGTGGCGGAATGCCGGTGAACATTTCGTCCCGGCGCAACTTTGGGATGAGCGACGGCGTTTATCATCTGCTCACTCGCGGTATCGCGCCGGACTTCGCGATCATCATGAAGCCGGTGTGGCGTGTTTACGCCGAAGAGCCGGGGATGTGCTGGTTCAAGGTGTCGGTGCGCGGCACCATGGGCTATGCGGGGATTCCGCGCGGCACTCCCGGCTATCGGAGCTCGATCATTCCCGCCGCGCGGATTATTGAGGAACTTGAAAGCTGGATTCCCGAATACACCGCGCGCAACACCTCGGGCGAAATCGCGCCCGAGGGTCATATCTCGGCGATTCGCGCGGGCTGGCCTGAGAAACCTTCGTTTCCTTCCGCCACGACCGAAATCTATCTGGACCTGCGTTGCAATCCGCGGACCACTCCGGCGGAGGTGAAAGCGCAATTCGCCGCCGCGATGAGCACGATTCGCGCACGCCATCCCGAAACCGAGTTGGAGTGGGAGATGTTCGGCGCCTGTCCTGGCGGCGCCACCGCTCCGGGCAACTGGATCATTCAATCGGCGCGGCGCGGCTGGGAGCATGTGCAGGGACGTCCGCACGGCGACCCGCCCAAGCTCGGCGGTCAAACCGATGGCGCGTTGATCCGCCGCCTCGGGATTCCTTGCGCGCGGATCGGTTTCCCCTGGCCGCCGCGCAACTGCCCCCCTGAGTATCGCGAGGGACTGGGCGGAATGGGAGTCGCTTTTATCCCGGATTTAATCAAGTCGGCCCGCGCCATCATGTATGCCGTGATCGATACGCTAGCGCGTCCGCGCAAAGAACTGGGATTGTAATTAAACCCCTGATTACTAATGCGAGAGTTTATATCGCCAGTGCGCACGACAGAATGATAGAGTAGTCAGCATGGGAAAGGCAGCTCAAAACGAACACGACCAGAATTCGCTGTATAAGCGCGACCCATATACATGGGCGTTGGAGCAGGCGCGAGCGCTCAGGGAACGCCGCTCGGCCGCGCTCGACTGGGACAATGTGGCGGAGGAAATCGAGGACGTGGGACAGCGTCAACGAGACAAACTAACCAGCTACTTAGCTCGAATCTTACAGCATCTTTGGAAATTGTCCCACTGGAGTTCAATGCGGACCCGCAACCAGCGCATTTGGCGGGTAGAAATAGATGCATATCGTGACAGCGCGCACCAACAGCTCCGTCGGAATCCAGGATTGAAAGGCTCGATAGAGGATATTTTCGCCGACGCTTGGATGGAAGCACGACGGGAATTGGCCAGAGATGCCGCAAAACTCGCGGCAAATGATGACTATTTTACCACCTTCGCCGATCGCCAAGTCTATCCTGAAGATTGCCCTTGGACGGTCGAACAGGCGCTCGACGAGGATTTCTGGCCGGATCTCGAGAAAAACGGAAATCCCACTTAGCCAATCAGAGCGGCTTGGACGTCCGCCGCGCGCAACCGCCGATGGCACAGGTAGATGAGCACGGGCTGCAACACGCGCGTAACGACCATGATAGTGAGCGCTCCGCCAATCACCACGATCGCGAGCGGCTGCTGCGTCTGAGCGCCAATTTGCGTGGATATCGCCGCCGGTAACAGTCCCAGTGCGTCCACCAGATCGGTCATCATGGTCGCCCGCAGTCGCCGATCCGAGCCCATCACGATTGCCTCGACGAAGGGATGGCCTTCGTCCCATAGCTGCCGGATATAGAAGCTCAGTAGGATTCCATCCATCGTCGCGATGCCGAAAATCGAGATGAAGCCGACCGCCGCCGACACGCTGAACGGTGTACGGGTGATCAGCAGGCTGAGAATACCGCCCATGCACGCGATTGGAATCTGCGCCATGATGATGAAGGTGTCGATGAGCGAGGTGGTCGCCGCGTAGAGCACCCCGGCGATCAGCACCAGCGCGATCGGCACTACGATCATCAGGCGACGGTTGGCGGCTTTGAGCTCGCCGTACTCGCCCACCCACTGAATATTGACGCCGTGCGGCAACTTCACCTTCCTCGCCACCTGGGCTTTGGCGTCGTTGACGGCATCTTCGAGATCGCGTCCGCGCACGGTGAACCGAACCGGGACATAGCGCTGGAGACCTTCGCGATAGATAAAGGAGGCGCCTTCGACAGTTTGCACTTGCGCGACCTGGCCCAACGGGACGTAACCGCCCGCGGGCAAGGACACGCGAATCTGGCGGATCGCGCTGAGACTGGTGCGATACGGCTTTTGCCACCGCACCACCAGGTCGAAGCGGCGGTCGCCCTGCAAAACCTGGGTGGCGGCGACACCGCCAATTGCCGCGTTGACCACTTGAACGACATCGCCAACGTTGAGTCCGTAGCGGGCACATTCCTCGCGATCGGGAGTGATGGTAACGTTCGGCTGGCCCAGCGATCGGAATGCGTAAACATCGGTGACGCCACGGACCTTTTTGAGCGCCCCAACCACCTGGCTCGCCACGGATTCGTCGGTATCGAGGTCACGGCCAAATATCTTGACGGCGTTTGCCCCCGCCTTGACGCCCGAGAGGGCCTCATCGACGTTGTCTTCGATATTCTGGGAATAGGAGAAGCTGACCCCGGGAAAATCGCGTGTCAATTCACTATCGATTTGCCGCACCAGCCGCGCCTTGGTAAGTCCGTGGGGCCATTGATCCCGCGGTTTCAGACCAACCGAGAATTCGCAATTGAAAAATCCGGTGGTTTCGGTGCCATCGTCGGGCCGCCCGAGTTGCGAAACTACAGTGGTTACTTCGGGAAACGACATGAAAACGTGGCGCATGCGGTTCACCAGACGCGCGCCATGATCCAGCGAAATCGTCAGCGGCATCATCGCGTGCGCCCAGATATTGCCCTCTTCCAGCTTCGGCAGGAATTCGCCGCCCATATTTGGGTATTGGGCGAAGACCGCGGCTGCGAAGATGATCACCAGCAACAGGACCGTCTTCGGCCAGCGCAACACAAAAACGAACAAGCGATGATAGAAACCGGCGATCACTCCCCACACCCGGTTATGCGCTTCGTGGAAATGGTGCGCAAAAGCGAAAGAACCCAGCACCGGCGTGAGCGTGATGGCGAGCAGGATCGCGGTTGCCAGCGCGAAGGCATAAGTGTGTGACATCGGTGAGAAGATCGCACCCTCGACGCCGTGCATCGTGAACAACGGCAGGAACGCGATGACGAAAATCACGGTCGAGAAAAAGATCGGACCGCCAACCTCCTGCGCCGCTTTCAGAATTTTCAAGCGCGCCGGTTCGTTTTGATGAGACGGCATCGCCATATGGCGATGGATGTTCTCCATCACGATCACGGTCGAATCGATGATGATGCCGAAATCGATCGCGCCCAGTGAGATTAGATTGGCGGACGTATCGCCCAGGTACATCAACAGAAAGGCGCCGCACAGCGCCAGCGGAATATTGATCGCGGCTATCGACGCACTACGGAAGTTGCCCAGAAAAAAGATCAGGACGAGAAACACCAGCACGATGCCGATACTGAGATTCTCGAACACCGTATGCAGGGTCAAATGGACCAGGCTGGTACGGTCATAATAGGGCACCACCTTGTAGCCCTTCGGCATCAGGCCCGAGCTGTTCAGCCAGCGGACTTTTTTCTCAACCCCCTTGAGCGTCGTGAGCGTGTTGCCATACTTGCGCATCAACACGATGCCCTCGGTCACTTCGTTGCGGTTGTTCATCCCAACGATGCCAAGCCGCGGGGCGTAGCCAATGCTAACATTGGCGACATTGCCAACCGTGATTGGCGTGCCGTGGTGCGCCGCGAGCACAATGCTCCTGATGTCGCCAAGCGAGTGAATGAAACCGATGCCGCGGACGTCGAACGCCTGCTCGCCGACATTAAGATAATTACCGCCCGCGTTGGTATTGGAATTCTGAATCGCCTGAATCAGAGTCGAAAGCGGAATCTCGTAATAAACCAATTTCTGCGGATCCACATCGACATGGTATTGCTTGGTCAGTCCGCCGAAGGTGCTATCACCGATAACCCCTGGCACCGTCGTCATCTGGCGCGCAACCACCCAGTCATTGATTGTTTTCTCTGTGAGCAGATTATGGCCGGGACTCTCGACCGTGTAGCGATAGATTTCGCCGATCGGGTTTTCGGGCGAAATCCCCGGCGTGATGCCTTGCGGCAGCGTAACGAAGCCCAGACGCTGAATAGTCTGCGTGCGGTCCGAGTAATAGTCACTGGGCCAGCTAAAGTAGCAGCGAATATCCGAAAGCCCAAAGAGGGATATGGAATCCATGCGCTGGAGATTTCTCATCCCGCTCAGACCGAACTCGAGCGGCACCGTGACCAGCTTCTCCACCTCCTCCGCGCTGAGTCCGGTCGGCAACGTCAGCACCTCAATCATCGGCTGCACGGGGTCGGGATAAGCCTCAATATCAAGCTCCCAGAATGAAAATATTCCCGCGCCCAGCAACGCCAGCGCCAGTCCAATCACCACGACTCGCTGGTTCAATGCCAGCCGCATCAATGCCTGGATCATGATGCTTTAGGAATTCTCGCCAGTGGCCTGATGCCACAAAGCGTTGACCTGGATCGATTCCTTGACCACCACGCTCTCGCCCGGAACCAGACCCGAGGTCACGCGCGCGTAGCCGGATTCATGCCATCCGGCGATCCGTACCGGCCGGCGCTGAAAAAAGCCGGGGCTGACTTCGACGAACGCATAGTAACGGTTGGTATCGAACACCAGGGCTTCCTGAGGCACGACTAGCGCCTGGCCCGGATTGGTGACGATCCGCACCCGCGCGAGCATCTGCGGTTTCAGCAAGCCGCCGGGATTACGCACTTCGCAGCGAATCCGCAAGGTGTGAGTATTCGGATCGATGTTTGGGCTGATGCGCGAAATAAAGCCGCGGAAGAATTGGCCAGGATAGGCGGTAGTCACTGCTTCGAGCGCTTGTCCGATATGGATGCGCGCGAGATCATCCTCGTAAATGCTCGCGACGATCCACACGTCATTGAGCGTGCCAAGGGTATAAAGGACGTCACCCGGACTGACGGCGGCACCGCGTATGGCCTTGTTTTCCAGTACGATCCCGCTTATCGGAGCGCGCATCCACACCGTTGGACTCGGCATCTTGATGGCGTGAATGTCCGATTCTTTCATGCCCAGCAATTCCAGTTTGCGCTCGGCCGCCAGCATCATCGTCGCTGGCAGATTACCTGACGCGCTGAGTCCTGGTGACGAACTGAGCTTCACGGTTTCGCGCGCCTGCAGATACTCGGCTTCCGCGGTCATGAGGTCGGGACTGTAGAGCGACACAATCGGTTCGCCTCGCCTGACGCTGTCCCATTGGGACACCCGCGTCGCCTCGATCCGTCCGGCCACGCGCGACACGATAGTGGAGACGCGTTGTTGGTCGAAATCCACCTGGCCATTGGCCTCGAGCACAGCGGGTAATGCGACCTCCGCGACTTTGGCGACCGTCATTCCAGGCACGCGCCCATGCGGAAGCTCGAGCGCAAAACTGCCGTTCGATTGACGCGAGAGATGGAGCATAGGCTCGGGAGTATCAACCGCCGCACGGCTGGGTGGGGTGCCATTACAACCGGCCGCGCCGAGCGCGCACACCATCAGCGCCAGAAGAGGGATGAGGAATGTTTGGCGACGCAGGCTCATTTCGGTAAGGGCTCGCCGATCGCCTGTTCGAGCGCGATTTCGTTGGCCAAAAATTGATTTGATGCCTGCAGATAGGCCGTCCGTGAGTCATAAATACGGCCAAGCGCGCCAGCCAGCGCCGGAAAATCAATCTTGCCCGACTCATAAGCAACCAGGGCGACCTGGAAGCCCTGATTCGCCAGCGGCATGAGCGACTCTTTATAGAGCATCGCCGTCTGATAGGCGAAGCGATCATTGCGGTAGAGCGTCGTGACCAACGCCGCCGTCTGGCTCTTGAGCAAATCGAGATTGTCGCGCGCGGCTTCGAGATCATATTTCGCACGCGTCACATCCTCGTCCTGCTTAAGCCAAAAAAAGACCGGCACGTTGAAACTGATCGAAATGCCATGGTCTTGAGTGTCGCTCGGATTTGGTGCGAAACCGGGAACGAAAAAATGATCGAACGTATAACCCAGCGTATAGTCAGGCGCGTATTCGAATTTGGCCAGTTTTAACGCGGTCTTGGTATTACGCGCGGACAATGCCGCCTGGAGGATTTCCTGCCGCGCCCGCGAGGCGAGGGTGACAAGCCCACCCAGCGGCGTTTTGAGTGGTTCAATTTCGAGCTTGCGCTGAACGTCGAGTGGTTCTTCAGGCGGTCGGTACAGTAGCTGGTTGAGCGCGGTCTCGTCGTTTTCCTCGTTGACCCGAAAATTTCTGAATTGTTGCTGAGCGGCGGCCAGATCAAATTCGGCGCTGAGAAAATCGCTCTGCGTGACCGTACCCGCCGAATAAGCCACCTGCGTCACCTTGAGCACCTGTTTCAAACTGACGAGGTTAGCCGCCTCGACCCCGGCCAACTCACCGTCGAGCACCAGTTGATAATAGGCTGTTTCGGTCTGCGCGCGAGTATTTCTTACCGCGATCTCGTAGGCGAGATGAGCGATATCGGCGGCGCGTTTAGCCGTCTCGCCTTGAAACAACGCTTTACCCGGAAATTGGAACGAGTCGGTCACCGTGTAGCTCTGGATCGAAGCATTCGTGAAAGCATTGGTGGGGCTGTCACCGTTCAAAAAACCTACAACCGGATCGTTGGGCGCGTAGTTCTGCTTGATTGAATGCAGCGCCGACATCCACTGAGCATGCGCGGCACGAACCTGCGGATTCACTTCAAGCGCGATTTGGACCAATTGATCCGCGCTCATGCCCTCGGCCGCTAGCGCTCCCGAGGCTGGGAGGACTATGTAGACGGCTAGCACAGCGGTCATCAGGAGTTTGCAACCAGCCCACATGAAAATCGATTCCGCTTCTTAGCAGTACTCGTCAATTAGCCATTTCAGGCGATTGATGCATGCCAGTTAATCGTTTTAACAACTCACAAGTTTACCGCGCCGTACGGCTCATTCGGGACAGCGCTGACGCTGTCCGGTTTTGCATACCGTCGGCGGCCGGGCATGGCCGCGCGTAAACGGCGGGCGTGCCGCTGCAAACAGTCCGGCACAAACCCGGGACAGAGCGGAGAGATTCACCCAAGCGGTGGCGAGCGAGGCGAGGCGACGCGGCTTGAGATTCCAACGGCCGCGGCATAGGCGCGCATGTGCGGGCGCCATGCGGCCGGGCGGGGCGCCAAAACCGCATAAACGTAAGACGGAGCGGCAAGAACGAAGCGCTCGGTCAGAACCAATGGCGCTGATGAATCGGCGGAAGCCGGCTCAATCCGGTATTCGTGCTCGATTGGCACGAGATTGGTCGCCAGCGGCATCAATATCTGCGGACCATGCGCACGCGGTTGGTTTGGCGCCCCGAGCAACCCCGTCGGCCGCACTGCGGTCGCAAGCAGGACCGCAAACGCGAGTGCTACTACCCACACTTGCCCTGTATGTAACTTGGCGATAAGCCTAAGTGTCATGTGCACAGGCCGTCTAATCGGCATTATGCTGGGGCTGTGCTTGCTCATGGCTGCTTGCGGCAAGGAGGCACGTCCACTGGCGGTATACGACCTCAACGGCGATGGTCACGCCGATGAATGGGTATACACCTACGGCAAAAGTGGGGTCAAGTTGGCAATCGATACCAACTTCGACGGCAAACCCGATTTAATCGAGACATTTCACAACGGCCAATTGACTGAAATCGAGCGGGATCGCAACTTTGACGGCAAGATCGATGAAGTCGAGCGGTATCGTCAAGGCCATCTGTATATGGTCGCTACCGATGACAATTACGACGGCAAACCGGAAGTTGTCGATATTTACCGGCGTGGCAGACTTGCTATTGCGGAATACGATCCCAATGCGACCGGCGCGGTTCAGCGCGCCGACTATTACGACGATCGCGGCAAGCTGGTGCGCACGGTCGTGCGCGGCACGGCGACGGATTCCGGCGGGCTCAACGGTAATCTTGCCAACCTGATGCACTGAAATCGCGGTCGCGCTCGCCTCAACACTGGAGTTTAGTCTCCGCTTAGCTCAGGTAGTGAGCTCGGTTCGGTCGCGTCTAAGCTAGGCAAGCGCTTTGTACAAGGGGGTGGTTCTGTCATTCTGAGCGCAGCCAGCGGAGCCGCTCTGTGCGGCCAAGCGAGCAGGCGAGTTCGCGAGCGGCGCATAAAAGCTAAGCATCCCGGATCTTTTTGACCTTGCCGGCTTTTTATCCGAGATTCCTCACTTCGGGGAAGTGCATTAGGTAAGCGGGTCCGAATGCACCGTTAACCGAAGACCTAACCAGAGCGGTTAGTCGACGCGGCGAAGCCTTCTCCGTCGCCCGCTATTTGCTCGCGAGCTTTGCGCCTGACTTGGTCGGAGTGGCCGACGAAGTCTCCTTTTCAGGCGGTGTATGGGCTTCGAGATCACGCAAATACATCACGACGTCCCAGCGCTCCTCCTGGGACATGGCGTCGTTGTAGGATGGCATCCAAATGCCGCCGTTGCGAATATAGCCGTAGATGAAGCCATCGGGGATATTGCGCACCACGCCCTTCATCAGATCGAAGGCCGGATGGTGCAGTAGGTGTTCGACCGGGCCGTCGCCCATGCCATTCTCGCCATGGCATGGAGCGCAATCCGTGACGAACAGGAATTTGCCATGGGACAGCCGTTCCGGCGTGGCTTTGTACGGATTGTGCAATCTGAGCGTCATCTGTTCGAGCGTCATCGGGCGTAAAGCCGGCTCCAGGTTGCTCCACACCGCCGGCTGACCCCAATGAATATTGTAGTGGACGCCGTTTATCGGCAACGTCCCGTCAGGCATCACGCGCGGCGCCACCGACAAAGGCTGCACGGTCTGCCCTTTGAACATGTCGGTACTCCACGGAAAGCAAAACGCTGGTGGAGCGCCGGCCATAATCGTGGCAATCGCGAGCGCGCCCAACGACGCCCACGCCATCGCGGCACGCGCCCGCCCCCTCGGACTAAAGCACAGCTTCAACTTGGAAATCCTGCACATTCCCCAAATTCGCTCCTCGCGACAATCTCTCCGGCATGCGATTTTTGGCGTTCATCGGCAAAGTTCCTGTGCCAACCCGCGCGCCAAATAAATCGCGAACAGCGCACCATAGCCCGACTGCGTGCGAATGATCAAATCCGCATGGCGCTTTTTGCCGGCGAACGTCGAAATTATTTCACAACGACCACACCGTCCATCCCGTCCTTTTCATGCGGAAGACAGGTGTATTTGTAAACGCCGGGGACCGTAAAGGTGTGTTCGTAGCTCATTCCAGGCTGCAGGAAACCCGAATCAAATGGCTTCGCTCCCTTCGGCAGCGACACGTCGCCTTTTTTCTGGGCAGCCGACGGGTCGGCGTCAACCGAGTGCAGGGTCTTGGCGTTGTTCATCCATTTCACGGTCTGACCCGTCTTAATCGTGAATTTCTCGGGATGAAATCTGGCCGGCTTATCCGTCATGGTCACGGTGACGGCGGGGGTGGCGGCAAAGGCCGGGAGGGCGGTCGCCGCCACGGCGACGGTCATTAGAGCGAAAGCGATCGCCGTGGGGATCCACAGATAACGTGAGGGTCTGATTCGGCCGGAATGGTTTTGTGCTGGCGCGTGCATGTATCCTTCCCTGAAAGCTGGTGCGCCAGCGGCCCGACGAGATGCCAATCCCGGACATCTCGAACCGTTAGCGCAAGTTATTTCCGATGAGATCACACTTTAGCGTTTCTTTAGCCACGGTGCCAACGGGACCGCCCATTCGCGCTGGTTAAGGCTTCAAGGCCATATTTCATTTCGCCACTTTGGCGCTCCGTGCTGCCTGAGGCAAAAGATGCGGGTCTCAATTTGATCAATCGCCGAATGCGTGACAAGTCGTGAACGTGTGATCGACCACGCGTTTTGGAGGCCGGGAATTTGACGAGTTCGCGAAGCGACTCGTGGTTAGGGGTGCTGCGCCGGTACCTGTTGCTGGTAGCGGCCGCGAGCTTCCTCTGGGAGATTTGCCAGTTGCCCGGCTTTGCCGATTGGCGGAACGGTAGCTGGGGCTGGCTCGCCTTTATCGCGATAATCGGCACGGTGGGTGACGTTTTGATTGCCGCTACTGCGCTGGCCCTCGCACTGGTCTGTTTTGGTGATGATAGATGGCCCGAGCGGAGGAGTTCATACTGGCGTGTGGCCGCGATGGCCTGGGTGCTCGGCCTCGTGTACACGGCCCACAGCGAATGGCGCAACGCGGTGGTGCTCCATACCTGGACCTATTCCAGCTTGATGCCGGTCTTGCCGGTTTTAGGAATAGGTCTCTTTCCGCTTTTGCAATGGATTCTGATACCAGCCGCAATCTTTTATTACATGCGCCTGAAAATTCCGAGGGTTAAACGTGCGCATCCCGCAAATTCGAAAGCATTGAATCGTGCCAGACGATCGCCGGACGCAGATCCGGCTGAGTCGCGCAGCCGGCCGTCCGCTGACGACTGACCGTCACCGCACAACCCGTAACCTCATGGGAGATCCACGGATGAAGACCCGCGCTACCCGCCTGCGCGATTTTCGCCTTCTCCGTCCGGCGGGGCTGTAACAATGAGAGCTTGTGGGACTATTCTAATAGAAGCCGTACGGCTGTGAGGGCTGACCTAACTCATTTCGATTTTGGACCAGACTGATGTTTGAAAGAGAGGCGCAAGCCAATAACGAGGCGTTGTGCGACTTCGACAGCATATTGCGGCGCCATGGACATGAACGGCTCGCACGTCATTCCGCACCGGAAACCTTACAAGTCAACTTGGGAAAGCTGTGTAACCAGGCGTGCCATCATTGCCATGTCGACGCGGGCCCCAAACGTACCGAGATCATGACGCATGCGACGGCTGAGAGAGTGATCGAGCTTATCGCTCGCGGGTCATGCATAAAAACCGTCGACATCACCGGCGGTGCTCCGGAGTTGAACCCAAACTTCAAACTCCTCGTCGAGCAAACACGCGCCCTCGGACGCTCCGTGGTGGTGCGCTGCAATCTCACGATCATGTTCGAACCTGAGATGGGATGGCTGGCGGAGTTCTATCGCGACAATTACGCGGCGCTCGTCTGTTCATTACCCTGCTACAGTGCCGAAAATGTGGAGAAGCAGCGCGGCAAAGGGGTGTTCTCCAAAAGCATCGAAGCGTTGCGCTGGCTTAATCGTCTCGGCTACGGCCGCGGTCTGATGCTTGATCTGGTCTATAATCCGGCCGGTCCATTCCTGGCGCCGGGTCAAGCGCAACTCGAACAGCGCTATCGGGAGGAGCTCGGCCGCAATTTCGGGATCGAATTTCACCGGCTTCTTACCATTACCAACATGCCGATCAACCGCTTCGCCCAGCAATTGCGCCGGTGGGGCAAATTTTCGGAATACATGGGGTTATTGATCAATCACTTCAATCGAGAAACCGTGGACGGCCTGATGTGCCGGACCTTGGTGAGCGTTGGATGGGACGGGCGGCTGTACGACTGCGATTTTAACCAGATGCTGGAAACGCCGATTGGGGCCGCCGATACGCGCGCAGGGCTAACTATTTGGGATATTGACGACGTCGCCGAACTCGTGGGCGCGCCGATCGCGACCGGATCACACTGTTTCGGCTGCACGGCAGGCGCCGGTTCGAGCTGCGGCGGAGCTCTCGTTTAATACGACGGGCTCTGACCGCACAGTTCGCTCGTTTTTCACCCAACGGCGGTGACGGAGGCGCATATGGCATGGGTAAAGACCTTTGAGGAAAACGAGACTACCGGAAGGCTGGCCGAAGTCTATGCCGAGCTGAAAAAGTCGCCGCTCGCTGGCGCGCCTGTCGTCAATGTTATGAAGTGCATGGGACTCCGGCCCGAAGCATTGTTCAGCGTGTGCGCGTGAACATGGCGATAACCTTTGGTGCTTCGACCCTCGGCCGCCGGCGAGAGGAGATGATCGCAACGGCGGTCTCCGCTTTGAGCCATTGTCATTATTGAACGTCGGCTCACGCGGAGTTACTGCGTATCGAAACTGGCGACCACACCCTGGTCAAGCATCTCAAAAACGACCCGGCGAACGTGCCCCTTGGGCCAGAAGATAAAGCGATGATCGACTTCGCGCTCAAGCTCACGCGCGAGCCCTCATCCGCCAAACGCGACGACCTCGAGACGCTCAGACAGCACGGCTTCAGTGATGAGCAAGCCATCGATGTCGTGCTCATCACCTGTACCTTCAACTTCATGGATCGCCTGGCCGATGGCCTCGGCGTGGAGCTTGATCCCCAGATGCAACGGCTAGTCGACAGGAATGCCGGCAAGGGATAGCGGCCACGCCGGTGAATATAGAAACCCTTCCGAACCTTTGATTTGCCATTCGCCGTGGACAATGAGGGAACGCGCGGCTAAACGAGGATAAGGATGGATGCGCTGACCAAAACCCTCTTCACCAACGCGAACCTGCTGCTGGATGGCTGCGCCACGCTACGGAAATCATGCGACGTTATGGTCCACGGCAACCGCATCGTTGGCGTGTCGCAAACACCGCTGGATCATGAGAATGCGCTAGTGATCGACACGCGCGGCAGAACGCTGATGCCGGGCCTGATTGATGCTCATGCGCACGTGACCGGATTGTCACTGAGCCCACGGAACATCGCTTATCCGGCCGCCGAAATCGCGATGGCATCCGCCGATTATTTGCGATGCAGTTTGATGGACGGATTTACTTCGCTCAGAGAGGCGGGCGGAGCCGGCCACGCTCTCGCACGGCTGCTGGCCGAAGGGAAAATCATTGGCCCGAGACTCTTCTACTCCGGACGGGCCCTGACGCAGACCGGCGGAGGCGCCGATTTTCGCACACCCGATGAGGTTACGGAGCCATGCGGAGAAGCGGGGCCGTTCTCCGTGATGTCGGTAATTGCTGACGGCATTGACCAGGTGCGCAAGGCCGCCCGCGAAGAATTGCGCAAGGGCGCGAGCCAAATAAAGGTATTCGTTTCCGGCGGCGTGGTGTTCCCTTCGGAAGCTCATCCCACGATCTACGAATACTCACTGGAAGAACTGCGCGCGATTGTCGAAGAAGCGCAAGGCCGCGGAACCTACGTCATGGCGCATGTCTACACCGACGAAGGTGTTCGGCGATGCCTGACTGCGGGAGTGCGCTCCATCGAACACGCCAATTTCGTGAGCGAAGACACCGTCGCAATGATGGCGCGGCATCAGGCTTATTTGGATCCCACGTTCATATCACTCGTGCAGCGAATCGAATCCGCGCGCGCAACCGGCCTGCCGGATAGTATCGTCGACAATTTGAAGGCCACTGTGGCTAAAGGGCAACAGGTTTATCGCTGGGCCAGGCAGCATGGTGTGCCAATCGGCTTCGGAACCGATCTGTGGGGTCTCGAGGCGCAACGCTCACAGCTTAGAGAATTCGAAATGAGAGCCGCGCTCGATGATCCGTGCAATATCATCCGCTCGGCCACCAGCGTCAATGCCGAGTTGTTGATGCAGCGCGGAAGTCTCGGGGTGATTGCCGCCGGCGCCTTTGCCGATCTTCTAGTCGTCGAAGGGGACCCTCTGAGCGACGTTGCGGTCATGACCGCTCCGCGGAAGAATTTGAAACTCATCATGAAAGAGGGCGTCATCTACAAAAATGAGCTGTGATTATTGGCGACGTCTAACTCATTCCATTCAGGCGCAAGGTCTGAGCCCGTGTCGGGCGCGCTCCGCTCTGGGCCGCTTTGCACAATGACTGTGCGCGCACGAGCACTGCCAGGTCACAAATCAGGATGATAAGCAAAAGGTGTAACAGCCCATTATGAGAATCGGCTTGATTATTCGCGAGTAAACAATGGACTACCAGACTTATCTAATCCGCTGGTTACGCCTGCTAGGGAAGCTCTGCACAAGGGGTGATTCTGTCATTCTGAGCACCGCCAGCGGAGCCGCTCTGTGCGGCGAAGCGAGCAGGCGAGTCTGCGAGCTGCGTATGAAAGCGAAGAATCCCGGATCTCCGGTTTTTGCGGGCTTTTTGCCGGGATTCTTCACTTCGCAGACTCCGTTCAGAATGACAAATGGGCTTGTGCAGACTTTCCTTAGCGGGGCCGTAGGCGTAGCAAGCACGGCAGTGAAGCGAAACGAGCAGGCGAGTCCGCGAGCTGCGTTTGGAGTCAGATTCTGCGAGGTGCGCGTCGCTAGTCGTTTTTAGCCCAGCCGGTTTCGTACGGCGCCGCCATCCGGCCAATCGCGCGCAGATGCTGAAACTTCCACTCGCCGCTGATTTTCACATAATCGTCTTCGTAGCGCGCCGCGAGCCACATCGCGCGATTTCCCTTGCGCATCGTGAACGGGCCGATGAAATACCAACTCGCCCGGGCGTGATCGCCGTTGACCTCGATTATCGGGTTCATCACGTTATGCTGCGAGAAGCTGATGCGCTCCTGGAAACCCTGGAACAACGCGCGAATCGCCGCATGGCCCTGATGGCTGCCCACGCCCGCGCCCTCCCAGATGCCATCTTCGGCGAACAGCTTCGTGATGTTATCGGGGTTGTGATTGTCGTCGCACACGGCGCAATAACGCGCCTTCAGCCGTTTGATCGCCTCGATATCCTCGAGAACCGTGATGCGTCTTTCGAGTTCGCTATCCATCACACTGCTCCTTCCGATTCCGTTCAGCGAGTTATTGAATGCCCGGGTTCCTTTATTTCTGGTTCAATGCCGCGGGATTGGCAACGTTGATCGGGTTGCCGCCGGCATAAGCAACGAGCTGATCGAAGATGACGTTGAAGAGGCCTTCGAAAGTGTCGCGTTCGACGTAACCGAGATGCGGCGTGCAAATCGCATTATCCATCGCGAGCAGTGGATAGTCACCGTTGAGCACCGGCTCATCTTCAAACACGTCGACCGCCGCCATCGCGGGCCGCCCCGCGCGCAAGGCGGTTTCCAATGCGCCCGGTTCGATCAGACCCGCACGGCTGGTATTGACCAGCAGCGCGCTCGGCTTCATTAGCGCCAGATCGGCGGCCGTCACGATGCCGCGGGTTTCGTCGATCAGGCGCAGATGAAGCGAGAGCACGTCCGCGTGATCGAACAGCTCCTGCTTGCTGGCGGCAAGTGCGAAGCCATCGGCGCGGGCACGGCTAAGGGAATTTTCGCGTCCCCAAACCAGCACGTTCATCCCAAAGGTCTTGCCGTAATCAGCCACCACCGCGCCGATTTTGCCGTAGCCGAAGATCCCCAACGTTTTGCCGCGCAGGCCAGCCCCGAGTGGAGCGACCTGCCATTTCCCAGCCTTGAGCGACGCGATTTCGCGCGGCAGATGGCGCATCGCGGCGATAATCAAGCCCCAGGTCAATTCCGCTGTGGCATACGACGGGCGTCCCGGCATCATGTATGAAGAAACAATCACGCCGCGGCGCATGCACGCGTCCGCGTCAATGTGCGGGTAGGGACCGACCTGGCTGATAATTCGCAGTTGGCTGAGACGTTCTATGAGCGGCGCACGAATGGGCGTGCGTTCGCGAATAAGGACCAGCGCTTCCGTATCCTTGAGGCGCGCGGCCAGCACGTCCACGTCCTTGGTATGGTCATTCCAAATCTTGACTTCATGACTCGCGACCTTGCCGAAGCATTTAAGCGTGCGCACCGTGTCCTGATAGTCGTCAAGGATCGTGATTTTCATCTCAACTACGCACGTTCGCAGAACCGGCTTGCACCCGTCAACGGCGCCAAAGTGCCGACCACAGTCGACACTGCCCGTTAGCGCGGTTTGCGGCGCCCGCGCCCGCCGGGTTAAATTCGGGCGCACACCATTGGAGAGACGCTGATGCAGGAATTGTTGCCGATAGCTGACGAACTCGCCGCGTTACTTAAAGCCCGCCGCGAGACTATCGCGATTACCGAATCGTCAACCGGCGGCTTGATTTCGGCGGCACTGTTGAGCGTCGCCGGCGCCTCGGCCTTTTTCATCGGCGGCGGCGTGCTCTATACGATCAAGGCGCGCAGAACGGTGTTGGACTTGCCCGACGCGGCGTTCGCGGAGATGCGCCCGTCGACCGAGCCCTACGCGATGACCATGGCGCGACGGGCGCAACAGCGCTTTGCCACGACCTGGACCGTGGCTGAAACCGGCGCCACCGGACCAACCGGCAATCGCTACGGCGATGCCGCCGGTCATACCTGTATCGCGATAGCGGGGCCAATCGAGCGGACGCTCACGCTTGAGACCGGCAGCGACAATCGCGTGCGCAACATGTACGCCTTCGCCGCCGCCGCGCTGAATCTGCTGAAGGAATGCATCGCCGCAAGCCCCAAAGAATGCTAGAGGTTGGGCAGGCCGAGAGTTCAGCCGCGGCCGATAAACGGCATCTTCGTCGCCATCACGGTCATGAACTGTACATTGGCGTCCAGCGGCAGGCTCGCCATGTACACGACGGCATTGGCGACCGCCTGCACGTCCATCGTAGGCTCGGCCGCGATACTGCCGTTGGCTTGCGGTACGCCCTGGCTCATTCGCGCCGTCATTTCGGTTGCCGCGTTGCCGATATCAATTTGACCGCAGGCGATATCGTACTGACGCCCGTCGAGCGAAGCCGATCGGGTGAGCCCCGTCATCGCGTGCTTGGTCGCGGTGTAGGGCGCCGAGTTGGGACGCGGCACGTGGGCCGAAATCGAACCGTTGTTGATAATCCTTCCGCCGCGCGGATGCTGCGCCTTCATCAGGCGAAAGGCCTGCTGAATACATAGAAACGCGCCCGTCAGATTGACATTCACCACCGCCTTCCAACGTTCGTAACCGAGCTCTTCGAGCGGGACGGGCGGCGCGCCAATACCGGCATTGTTGAATAATAGGTCAAGACGCCCAAACGCTTCGCTGGTGCGCGCGAACAAGGCCTCGACCGCCGCGTGATCGCCGACATCGGTCGGTACGACCAACGTTGGCGAGCCCGAGGCCGCGCCTTGCTCGGCGGTGTCGTCGAGCGGCGCGCGGCGCCGTCCGGCCAGTGCCACGGCGTAGCCCTGATTGAGGAGTGCGAGGGAAACGGCGCGGCCGATGCCGCTGCCGGCGCCGGTGACGATGGCGATTTTTCTGGCCGCGTTCATTCCAGCTTCTTTAGCAGGGTAACGAAAAGGATAAAATCGCCAGTAGCGAAAATCCCGGCCCGTCCCACATCAATCCGAATTCCGCGGCGGACGCACCGGGCTGACTTCGGGCAGAGGCAATTCCGGGTCGTAATCGGGCGCGTCGGACTGAAGAGCTTTCATATAGGGACCGCTCTCGCGCCATTCCTCGTCGAGACTGTCGACGGAAACTATATCGCCGGTAGTCGTCAGCATCGCCAGTTCATGCTGACCGAGATTGATGGTGGGGTCGCCGCGGTCTGTATGTTCTAGGCCGGCGCCCGACGGCCGGATGAAATGGCAACGCATGCCACTGTAATACACCAGCGTTGGCAACGGGATGCCCGCGAAAAGCAGCTCGCCGCCGCCGTTGATACTGCTTAATTCTCGCGCACGCATCGCCATGCGATAGCTCGGTTCACTGAACTGGCGCTGGACTGTAAAGGTCAGCTCATTGCGGCACCATCGCGCCGGCGCCTGGACGATGATAATTGCGAGCGCGACGACGGCAAAGGCCGTGCAATGGCGGCCATTGCGTCCGGGCTGCAGAGCGGCTCCCAGCACGGAGCCGGCTAACAGCGACAGCGGAATCAGTGCGGGCAGGATGTACCATCCCAATTTGGTTTGTACGGCGCAGGCGGCTCCCAATGCGATCGTCAGCCATAGAAGCCAGACAAAGACGGCGGGTGGGATGCGCTTGAGGGCGGCAAATCCTTCGCCCGCGGCGAGCGCTGCCAGCGCCGTTAAGGGCAGCGCTATCGGCCATAGATAACGGACCTCGCGCAAAAATGTGCGAATCGTATAGCCTTGACCATTCGGGTAGTCCTCCAGATGGCTGGTCACGCGGGCTACGGTTTCCCGCTCGATGAAGGTGGTCCAAAACAAATCGCCCCGGGTTATCACCTGGTAAATGAACCAGGGCGCCGCGATTACCGCACAGACCGCCACGATCAGGATGAGGCCACTTGAGCCGATCGCGAATTCTGGAATAAGCGCGACTGAGATGGCGACGACGGCGAGCGGAATCAGGCCGGCGAGACCCTTGCTCAAGATGGCCAATCCGCAGGCCGCTCCAATCACCGGGAGCCAGCGACGATTCTGATGCGCGCGAATGAACGCGTACAGCGCGAGCGTGCTGAAAAACACCAACGGTGCGTCAGTCGCGCATTCACGGCCGCCGCGCGCGATAAAGAAATAAAATCCAAGTGGAATCAGCCCGGCCAACAAACCCGCCAGTCGTCCCGCGACTATGGCGGCGGAAAAATAGACCAGAATCAACGTGCCGATGCCCATCAGAACCGAAGGCAGGCGAGCCGCCCATTCACTCTCGCCAAAAAGCTTGAACGAGGCCGCCACCGTCCACAGCAACAGCGGCGGTTTTTTCAAATACGGCTGGCCATTCCAGGTAAAATCTAGATAGGCATGGTTGGAGATCGCTTCGTGTGCCACTTCGGCATAAGTGGCCTCGTCCCAGTCAACCAGGGGCGCCGCGTTGATTCCGCGCGCCAGCGCCATGGAGCCCAGCGCTATCACGATAAGTAGTTCCAGCCGGAATTTCGCCCAGGATCGAATCGGCATAACTCGGCCTAACCGCGACCAACCCGCCTAGCGACCTCGAATCAACCTGACCCGATTGGAGTAGACGCTAATTCAGCGACGCGGTTTCGCAGTCAGCCGGAGGGGTTCACCACGTATCAATGCACGAACGCTTTTTGCCGGTGCGCGGCGCCGGCGCGGGGGCCGAACGTAGTCCCGCCATAATCCACTCGCGCGAGTCCATCGGGTCGATCACATCGTCGATCTCGAAATGCGAGGCGCTACTGACGGCCTTACCGTGCTGATACATGCGCTCGACCATCTGCTCGAACAGCTCCTTGCGTTCAGCCGGATCGGTTTTGGCGGCCAGCTCGTTGCGATAACCGAGTTTGACCGCGCCCTCGAGCCCCATCCCGCCAAACTCGCCGGTGGGCCACGATACTGTGAAGCACGGACTCTTGAAGCTGCCGCCCGCCATCGCTTGCGCGCCCAAGCCGTAGCCTTTGCGCAACACGATGGTGAAGAACGGCACGCTGATACTGGCGCCAGTCACGAACATCCGCGCGGCGTGGCGCACCAGCGCGGTTTTTTCCACCTCGGGCCCGACCATGATGCCGGGGGTGTCGCACAGAAAAAGCAACGGGATGTCAAACGCGTCGCAGAGCTGGATGAAGCGGGCGGCCTTGTCGGCGCCGTTGCTGTCGATCGCACCCGCCAGATGGACCGGGTTGTTGGCGACGATGCCCAGCGGACGTCCCTCGATACGCACGAGTGCGGTTACCATACCGAGCCCGAAATGACGGCGCAGCTCGAGCACCGAGCCGGCATCGGCCATGGTTTCGATCACGGCGCGGACGTCATAGATGCGCAAGCGGTTTTCCGGAATGATTCCGCGCAAAAGGCGCTGATCGGCGCAGTCCCAATCATCGATCGGGCCTTGAAAATAGGACAGATATTCCCTGGCGACATGGACGGCTTCGGTTTCGTCGGCGACCGGCAGATCAACCACTCCATTGGGCACCTGCACCGCCATCGGACCGACCTCTTCGGGGCGAAAAATGCCTAGGCCGCCCCCTTCGATCATCGCCGGACCACCCATCCCGATGTTCGAATTGGCGGTCGCGATCACCACGTCGCAGCATCCGAGCAACGCGGCATTGCCTGCAAAGCATCGTCCCGACGTGATCCCGACTAACGGCACCAATCCGCTTAGACGGCCGAAAAGGTTAAACGCCGGGACGTCGAGACCACTGGCGCCCAGACCATCGGTATCGCCGGGACGTCCGCCGCCGCCCTCGGTGAAGAACACCAGCGGCAGACACAGGCGTTCGGCCAGTTCGAACATGCGATCTTTCTTGCGATGGTTCTGCTGGCCCTGGGTGCCGGCCAAGACGGTGTAGTCGTATGACATCACCACGCATTGTGCGCGCGCGTGATCGAACAAATCACCGTTGACGCGGCCGATTCCCGCGACCAGGCCATCGGCCGGTGTGCGTTTGATCAGATCATCGAGCGTCCGCCGCCGGCGCTGTGCCGCAACCACCATCGGTCCGTATTCGACGAAACTACCCGGATCGCAAATGTCCGCGATATTTTCGCGCGCGGTGCGCTGTCCGGTTTTTCTGCGGCGCGCGACCGCGTCGGGCCGCGCCTGGTCCAGGCCGATTTGATGCCGCGCGTGGACTTCGGCCAGGTCCGGGCGTATGCGATCGAGGTCCACAATTTCGCGCACGTCGCGGTCTTCCAAGTCAGAACTGGATTCCTCGATAAAGGCCAGCGGATGGCCCTCAAACACGGCGTCGCCGCGCGTCACGGCGATTTGCCGGACGACTCCGCTGACATGCGCATGAATCACGTGCTCCATCTTCATCGCTTCCATAATCAGAAGCTGCTGGCCGCGGCGCACCGCTTCGCCCTCGCGCACGTCAATTGAAACGATCGTCCCCTGCATCGGCGCGGTGACCGCGACCGTGCCGTCGGGACCGCTGACTGGATGCTTGCCGGGCATTGCAGCGGGCGGACCCGGCACCAGCCGCGATCCATCGCTTTTGCCGTGATCGAGCACCGCGAGCGGATCGCTGCCATCGATACGCGCACCCGCTAGGCGGCTGCCATCGGTCTGATTGGATCCGGCCTGATCGAAGAACAGCCGGCGATGATTGGAATCCGGCGCCGCCAGCAGGCGCTCACCATGGTCTTCAACGAAATTGGTGTAAATCCGGTTTGCGATAAAATCCGGGTCGCGCAAGAGATTGCGCAGAAAGCCGAGATTGGTGGCGACGCCTTCGATTTTGAATTCGCATAACGCTCGATAGGCGCGATTCACGACTGAGGTGAAATCCGGCGCGGGCGAATACACGATCAGCTTCGCGATTAACGAGTCGAAGCGCGGATTGGTCACGTAGCCGGAGTACCCGTACGTATCCACCCGCAAGCCGGGTCCGGAGGGCGGCTCGAACGCGTTCAGCGTGCCACCTGAGGGCCGGGCGCCGCCATCGGCCGCCATAGTCTCCATGTTGACGCGCATCTGAAGAGCGTAACCACGCGGCCGCGGCACATCGGCCTGACGCAGACCGAGTTCGCTTAGAGAACGCCCCCCAACCAACTCGAGCTGCAGCTTCACCAAGTCGATGCCGGTGACTTCCTCGGTGATGGTGTGCTCGACCTGCAGGCGTGGATTCGCCTCCAGAAAGGCGAAGGCCGGCTCGGCGTCATAGGCGGCGCCGACCAGGAATTCCATCGTGCCGAGGCTGTTGTAATGAGCCGCGCTGGCCATCCGCACCGCCGCCTCGGTCAGACGGTCGCGCAGATGGGGTGGCAAAGTGGGACTGGGCGCGATTTCGACAATTTTCTGATTGCGCCGCTGAATGCTGCATTCGCGTTCCCATAGATGGATCACGGCGGTGCCGTCACCCGCGATTTGCACTTCGATATGGCGCGCGCGCGGCATGAGCTGTTCGACATACACGTCGCTGTTGCCGAACGCGGCGCGGGCCTCGGATTGGCAGCGCGAATAGGCTTCGCCAATATCTTCAGAGCGATACACCGCACGCATGCCGCGTCCGCCGCCACCGGCAACCGCCTTGATCATCATCGCGCCGCCGTCCAGGCTCGCAAAGAAAGCCTCAGCGCCGGCGGCCGTGGTCGCCTCGCTGGTGCCTCTGAGCACTGGCACTCCGCATTGGCTGGCCAGGGCGCGCGCCCGCACCTTATCGCCGAACAGTTCGAGCGCTTCCGCGCGCGGTCCGACGAAGACGATGCCGGCCTCGTCACAGCGGCGGGCCAGCGCCGGATTTTCGCTGAGAAAGCCGTAACCGGGATGGATCGCGTCGCATCCCGCCGCCCGGGCCAATTCGGTCATCTGTTCAATATCAAGATAGGCGGCCGCGCCCATTCCTTTGAGTGGACGGGCCTCGTCGGCTTTGCGCGTATGCAGTGAATTGGCGTCGTCTTCGGAAAATACCGCGACTGTGCGAATACCCATCTCGGCCGCCGCGCGAATAATACGGATGGCGATTTCACCGCGATTGGCGACTAAAAGAACCGTCGGAATCATGGAGCAGTTGTTACCTCCCAAAAAAACAGGAGTCGGAGCGCTTGTCCGCTAACATCCAGTAAAGCAAGTTAATGCTCCGCGATGAAAGTGTTCCACCCAAAGTTCGTGCGGGTTCGTCGACGAGATAAATCGCTCGTGACGCGCACGCCTCAGCGCCACTGCGACAATTCGACCGTGACGTCCTCCGGCCCTTCGATGAAAACCAACTTACGCGAGTGAAAATCCATGATCTCGTTGCGGGTGCGAAATCCGCTTGCCCTCAGCTTGGCGACCTCAGTCTCGATATCGTCAACGGCAAAGCAAATGTGGTTCATGCCGACTTTGTTGAGCTCGCGGATATGAGCATCCGGGATCACGTCAGGATGATGATAGCGCAGCAGTTGAATCTCGGTGCGCGGAGAGACGTGCTCCAGCACCAGCGTGACATGCTCGGCCTCGATGCCTGGGACGCCCATGTAGCTGGCAAACGGCTCTCCCGCAATAACCGGGTGGCTTGCCACATCGTATGCAAACATCAGCGTGTCGGCAGGCTCAAGATGCTCCGGCATCAGGGCTGTCATCTGGTTGCACGCCAGCGAAGAAAAATGTCCGCCAAAATTCACGCCGCTGCTCACAACGCAGGGCACCAGCATATTGGCGAGCGAGTCTAGCACCGCCGGCGAATTGTCTCCGTCGGAGAGGAAAGCCGCCGGCGTACCATCAGAAAAATTCACGAAGTTGGGGATGGTCGAAGCCGCATTGGCCAGGCCGGCTGGGTATCTCGATACTGTCCCGATTTGCTGCGGATTCGAAGGGTTCATAAAACGGACGAGCGCGTATGCCGTGGCGAAGGTGGTGAGTTCGTCGAGATCAGTCGAAAACACGCCGCCCGGGAAAGCGAGTTCGCCACAGGCGCCCACCGCGGTCATAAACACGATGGTCGGGTTGGCAGTATTGCCGTTTACGCTCCCGCCGCTCGCAACCAGATAAATTTGCGCATCACGTGCGGGACAGGAAAAGTTCCGGACGGTAAAGTTGCCCTCGTTGTCCGTGGTGGTTTGCTCAAGTTGGAGTTGGAGCGGTGCCATAGCCGCTGGTACCTGCGGCATAAACGGTCACCGTGGCACCGACGATGGGAATTTCGCCGCCGTTGATTCCACTGTGCACCCCACTCGCCAGCGCGTGTGACGAAGAAGAGGGGTTTGACGAACTTCCGCCGCATCCAATTCCGAACAACCCCAGCCCCACGAAAAGGGCCAACGCACTAGCCCCAATGCCCGTCTCGTATTGGACAAGCCATTTCCTCCGTATCTATGGCACTGATAGCCTTCGCTTAGGCGCAACTAACTATCACAAATCAAAGCCACAGATGCAGCGAAACCACATGCTGTTTTTATCTTATGTATTGAGATAAGACATATAGTATGAAACAAATGCATTTCTGCCGCATCTCAGCGCACACTTCGCCGTCCACGTGTCACCTGCAAAACGCGCGTTCCGCTGGATTTTGAAATGGACCCGAGACCGGCTCTATTCGCCGTCATTTCGCAACGGAGGCCGGCCCAGCACGATGCCGCCGTCCACCGCGATCACCTGGCCGGTGACGTTGGCCGCGCGCTCCGAGCATAGCCAAGAAACCGTGCGGCCGATGTCGCCGGGAGTCTGTTCGCGGCCCAGCGGCGTCAAAGTGCGCACCGCATCATCGAAAGCCATGCGTGCGCGGTCCTGGCCGCCACCAATCGCGGCGCCCAGCTCTTCCCAGATTTTCGTATAGATTAACCCCGGGGCCACGGCGTTGGCCCGGATGCCGGCCGGTCCGAGTTTGAGCGCCAGCGAGCGCGTGTATGAGATCACACCGGCCTTCGCCGCCGCGTATGCGGCTAAAAGGGGCGTGGCCAAGATGCCTGCAATCGAGGAGGTGTTGCAAATCGCCGCGCCGGCCTGCATCCGCGGCACCACCGCCTTGCTTACGATATAGACCGAGTTGAGATTGAGTTCGATGTAGCGGCGCCAAATTTCCACGCTATGCCAAGCTGAATGGCTGCCGCTCTCGAACCACTGGGCCTCACCACCGCCGGCATTGTTGCATAGCACGTCGGGATGGGGACCCAGGCTTGCCGTTATTGCGTCGAGCGCCCGCGCGACTTGCGCCTCGTCGGTAACATCCGCGCCGAAGCCCTGAACGCGGCCGGCGATTTCAGTGGGCGGCGGCTGCAAGGCCTTGTCCACCACAGCGACCTGTTCGACCACATTTTCCGCCAGCAGTGCGCGTACGATGCCGAGTCCGAGCCCGCGTGCGCCGCCAGTCACGATTGCGTATTTCATTGTCGTCCTCTCCGTCTCCATCGCCGCGGCGCGTCCGGGGCGCGCGACACAGATCCGTTTTCACCTATATAGGTGCGCCGGTAAACGCGGAGCAACGCCGCGAAAATCGCGATCACGGCCGGACCCGCAAACAAGCCCAGCGGGCCATAAAGCTCAATCCCGCCCGCCAGTCCGAAAAATAATGCCAGCGTGGGCAGCCCGGTGCCATGTTTCATCGCGACGGGCTTGATGAAATTGTCCACGATCAGCAGCGTCAACAACGCCCAAATCACCAGGCCCGCCGCCGCGCTCCAGCCAACCTCGAGCGCGAGATAGATTGTGGCGGGGACCCAGACCAACGCAGTCCCGCCCACCGGTAAGAGCCCGGCGGCCGCGGTGATAATCCCCAGGAAAGCCCAATACGGCACCCCGCATGCCAGATAGGCAAGGATAGAAACACCATCGAGCAGCGCCGTCAGCATCAGCCCGCGCATCACCGCCGAGAGCGTGGTGCGCAGCGTGTCGAAGACGGTGGCCTTGTCGCGCTCGTGTAGCGGGGTTAATTCGCGCAGCCCTTCGTAATAGGTTTCGCCATCGCGCAACATATAGAAGAGCGTGAACAGCATTATGGCGAAATGAAAAATGAAGCCGCGAAATTACTCGCGGCTGTCCCGCCATGGGCAATTACATAGGCGCTTAGCGCCTTGGCTCCATCCGTGGCGAAGGCGCGCAGCTCGTCATTCAGCCGCAGGCCGTGGCGTGACAAGCCGGCGCTGAGCGCCGCGCCCGCGCGCGTGCCGGCAAACCAATGGCTCATGCGCATGGCGCCGCCGCTAAACGAAAACCCCGCAACCGTTGCGTACAATGACTGCGCTTCACTGACTAGCCGCCCTGAAAGCCAAATCGCCGGAAGAATTACCAGCAGTGCGACCATCGCGGTTAGGACCGCGGCTGAAATCGTGCGATGTCTTATCAGACGGTCGAGATAAGCGAGCGCGGGATGGGCGAGGAAAGCCAGCAGCATGACCCACGCGATGGGGGTCAGAAATGGATAGAAGACCTCGTAGAGCTCATAAGCCATCACGGCCATGAAGGCGAAGAAGAAGGCCTGCACTATCCGCTCACGTTCCATTACGCCTCCGAAGCGTTGCGCGCTTAGCAGATGGACGCGCGCTGGTCGTCACGGTTCTCAACGCCCGCTCGCGGGTCGCATCGCCCCCAACGCGATGCTATTAGCTATCCGCGATCGTATTTGGAATAAGAGGCGCTAATGCAAATCAACGGTATCGCGCACGTTTATATCACGGTGGCGAATTTCGAGGCCTGCCGCTCGTTTTATCGGCGCTTGCTGCCGTTCATGGGACTGACGTATGTGGTGCGCGACACCGATAACGAGCTCTATTGCATCGGCGGACGCACCGGCGTTGGTATCACGCGCTGCGCTGCGGAATATGGCGGCCAGCCCAACGATCAGAAGCGTGCCGGACTCCATCACGTATGTTTCCGGGCGCGTTCGCGCGAGGACGTTGACGCCGTGCACGCGCTGGTACGGGAACTTGGTGCCAGGATCGTGCGTTCACCTGGAGAAGGCCGCTGGGCGCCCGGCTATTACTCAGTGCTGTTTGAGGATCCCGACGGCGTCCGGCTGGAGATCAACCATATTCCGGGCAAGGGCCTGCTGACCGAACTGTCGCGATAAACCGTTGAGTCAAGAATCACCGTCGTCGGCCGACACGCCGGCACTGCCAGCTCGATTCGGGGTTGGGTTGGTTGCCGAGGTGGGAGTTTTTGTTTAACCTTGCAGTTTGTTTGAAACCACTGGCCAACATGGGAAGCGCACAGGCACGTAGCTCAGCGGGAGAGCACTTCCCTGACACGGAAGGGGTCGGCGGTTCAATCCCGCCCGTGCCTACCATTTCACCACCAGCGTTGATACGGTCAAACCGAGGTCGCCTCCAAACACTTTCGTTAACCGCAGGCGTCACGTTGCCTTGCAATTGATTCATCACCTGTCTTTCATAACTCCGCGATGAGCGCCGAGATTAACGTAATCCTCAACGGCGCTACGCGGGTGGTGCCAGATGGCACGCGTGTGCGCGAACTACTCGACGGCGGCGCGCGCGCGATTGTCGCGGCGCGCGTCAATAACAAGTTGGTTGACCTCAACCATGAACTCCATCAGGACGCAACGGTTGAGTTGGTCGCCGCTGACAGTCCTGACGGTATCGACGTGTTGCGTCATTCCACCGCCCATCTGATGGCGCAAGCGGTCCAAAGTCTCTATCCCGGCACCCAGGTCACGATCGGGCCCACCATCGAGGACGGTTTCTTTTACGACTTCGCGCCGTCCACGCCGTTCACGCTCGATGATCTGCCGAAAATCGAAGGCAAAATGCGCGAGCTATCCAAGGCTGACCTCCGCGTCGAACGGATTGTAGTTCCGCGCGAGGAAGCGATCACGCGCTTCGAGCGGCTGGGCGAGCATTACAAGGTCGAGGTCCTGCGCGATATTCCGGAGGCGACCGTCTCGCTTTATCGCCAGGGCGACTGGATGGACTTGTGCCGTGGACCGCACGTGCCCTCGACGCGTTATCTCCGCGCCTTTAAATTGACCAGCGTGGCGGGCGCCTATTGGCGTGGCGACGAGCACAACGCGATGCTGTCGCGGATCTATGGCACCGCGTTTCCGAACAAGGAAGCACTAGAGGAGCATCTGCGGCTGGTCGAGCTCGCCCGCCAGCGCGACCATCGCAAGCTCGGCCGCGAGATGGAGTTGTTTTTCTTCGACCCGATCTCGCCGGGGCAGCCGTTTTACCTGCCCAAGGGCTTGGTGATCTTCAATCAATTGATCGCTTACATGCGCCGGCTCTATCGCCGTTACGGCTTTGAAGAAGTCATCACGCCGCAGATTTACAAGAATGCGATGTTCCACACTTCGGGACATTGGGAAAATTTTCGCGAGAATATGTTTCTGACTCTTGACCCTGAAGCACCGCACGAGGGGCTCGATACCGGGCCCGAGGGATGGCGGCGGGGCTATGGTGTGAAGCCGATGAACTGCCCGGGTCACACCTTTATCTATCGCGCCGAGAAGCGGTCTTATCGCGATTTGCCGTTGCGCGTCGCGGAATTTTCACGGCTTCATCGCGCGGAGCGGTCGGGAGTTCTACACGGGCTTACCCGGGCGCGCGTGATGTCGCAGGACGACGCGCATATTTTTTGCATGTCGGCACAAATTGAAGACGAGGTCGCGGCGAACCTGGAAATGGTGCGCGAAGTTTACTCCACGCTCGGTTTTGAACAAGTCGAGTTCAAGCTCGCGACCATGCCCGACCAGCATCTCGGCACTGAAGAGCAGTGGCGCGCGACGGAAGACCAGCTCGCCGCCGCGATGCGCCGTAATCAACTCGCCTTCGACATCAATCCCAAGGAAGGTGCGTTTTACGGACCGAAGATCGAGATTTACGTGCCTGACGCGCTCAAGCGGCGATGGCAGCTCGCGACCATTCAACTCGATGACAATCTGCCCGAACGCTTCGACCTCAAATACACCTCGAGTGCTGGGAATGACGAACGTCCGGTGATGATTCATCGGGCGATTCTCGGCTCGCTGGAACGCTTCATCGGCGTGCTGATCGAGCATACCGGTGGCGTGCTGCCGTTTTGGCTCGCGCCCGAACAGGCGCGCGTACTTCCGCTCAGCGAAAAGGTCGAGGCGTATGCGGCCGAGATTGTGGCAAGCTTGAAGCGGACTGGCTTTCGCGCGGGCGCCGACCTGCGCAACGAAAAGCTCGGCTTCAAGGTGCGGGAAGCGGAGTTGGCCAAGGTTCCTTACATGATCGTGGTGGGCGAGCGTGAAGCCGCCGCGCGCACGATTTCGTTGCGCCTTTTGCGCGGCGCCAAAAGCCAGACCATGGCGCTCGACGGCTTGCTCGCCTTATTGCAGGCCGAACCGCTCCCCGCATGAGCGCCGGATTGACGGCTTGGATGGTAATTGAGTTAGAATTGAGCAGTGAGGGGGCAAACAAAGCCGTTCGTGAGACGACAGTGCGAACGGCATCAAAATCCGTAGACTCGGTGTGGTAACCGAGGGAGGTGGTTTATCCGAAGAGATTTTCGTACCCCGCCATCGCGAGAACCTGCGGTGCGCGTCAATCAGCAGATCCGCGCGTCCGAAGTGCGCGTGATCGACGCCGACGGCACTCAAGTCGGAATCATGAACATACGCGACGCTATCCGCGCCGCTGAAAGCCGGGGATTGGACCTGGTCGAGGTTGCCGCCAACGCCCAGCCGCCAGTCTGCCGTATCGCGGACTTTGACAAGTATCGCTACGCGCAAAAGAAAAAGGTGCACGATTCGAAACGTCATTCCGGCGCCAGCGCGGTCAAGGAAGTCAAAATGGGCGCGCTGACCGAGAAACACGACGTGGATTTCAAGATTAAGCATATCCGGCGCTTTGTTGGCGACGGCCAGCGTGTTAAGCTCTCGGTTTCGTTTCGCGGACGGCAGATTATCCACCCCGAACTCGGGCGGGCATTGCTCGACCAGGTGGTTGAGCAAGTGCGTGATATTGCCCAGCCCGACGGCGGTACGCGAATGGAAGGCCGCAATATGTCGATCTTGTTGACGCCGCGATGAGTGCGCAAGGAGTGTGGACGAGTGCCTAAACTGAAGACCAACCGCAGTGCCGCCAAGCGCTTCAAGGTGACCAAGACCGGCAAGATCATGCATAAACGCGCCTACCTGCGCCATCTGCTGTCGAGCAAAAGCCGCGGCCGTAAACGGCGTCTGCGCCAGGCCGGAATTCTGAACCCGATCGACGGCAAAAAGATGCGGGCGCTGGTGCCGTACTTATAGGCTCGCGCCATGATGCAAGGTATTTTCAGCACGGTCGCCACGCCCGCTTGACGGCAATCACGGGAAGGTAATCAGTGGAAAGGCAGTTAGTTGGAAGGAAGGAGTTGATCTCCGATGCCTCGCACTAAAGGCGGCCCGAAATCGCGCCGTCGCCATAAACGGATCCTCAAACTCGCGTCGGGTTTCGTCGGTGGGCGTAGCCTGTTTAAGCAGGCGCGCAGTACCCTTGAGAAGGGCTTGACCTACGCGTATCGCGATCGCAAGCAGAAAAAGCGCGATTTTCGCGGGTTGTGGGTCGCGCGCATCAACGCCGGCGTGCGTGAGCACGGACTCAATTACAGCCGCTTCATCAATGGATTGAAGAAGGCTGGGGTCGAAATTGATCGTAAGCAACTGGCCGCACTCGCGTTCGAACGCGATGCTTTATTCGTCGAACTCGTGCGCAAAGCCCGGACCGCGCTGGGCGAAGCGGCCTGAGCGTGCGGCAGCGGCCGCTTGATGCCGCATATTTCGGGGACCATGTGGCTGTCCACATGGTCCTTATA
>JBOHWL010000132.1:0-3975 GCA_050736615.1 Binataceae bacterium (SeqCode)
GCGTAAAAGATGGCTGCTTTCCTCAAGCTTCTCTCCCGCTCTTGGGGGGGAGAAAGAGAGGGGTGCGGGCTGTGATTTATCAACCGCCTGCTCGGCAGTTCGCGATCTCGCCGAACAGCTCGGCGCCAGCTCTAGGGAATCTCCGCACAAGTCTGAGTGTCATTCCGAGCGCAGCGAGGAATCCCGGATCTTTTGGTCTTTTCAAGGGTTTTTCCGGGATTCCTCACTGCGCAGACTCCGTTCGGAATGACAACTAACGCTAGTGCAGAGCTTCCCTGGTGGAACGCGCGCTGCTGCTAAAGTTCCAATGCGGAAGCGGTGCCGACGATGGCTTTGGTGCCGTCGGCCTTCTCGCACCATACCTCGACTTCCGCGCGCGCGCGTTGGCCTTCGTCCCGCCGTTCGAGAATGCGGCCGCGCGGCCCCGACGTTTCGTTGACCCACAATACGTTGACCAGCCGCAGGTCGAATTTCCCGCCGATCAGAAAACCGAGGCCGAAACGGCGCGTCATCATCTCCGCCACCATACAGACGGAGAACATGCCCTGCACGACAATATCGGGAAAGCCGAGTTTCTTCGCCTCCTCGGCGTCAGTATGGTAGTTGCGCGCGGGTCCGGAAAAGGCCATGCACATCGCCTGCGTGATCGGCCGCATCGGCGCCGCAATCGGCTCGCCGCCGCGTTCGCCCACCCTGAAGTCGCGGCCACTCGACTTTTCACGCGAGCGATCGACGGCAAAGCCTTCGCCACCCCGCTCCGCTTCAATGAGAAAGCTCTGATGGGTGCGCCCGCGTTGGAGCAGTTTGCCCTCGGCGTTGAAGATGAGGCATTCGTTCACCACGTAGTCGCGATCGCGCTTGCGATAACGGTTGGTCACCACCGAGCGCGAGCGCAAGCTTTCACCGACCATCGCCGGCCCAAATCCTTCCCATTCCTGGCGTGCGTGAAGATTCCCGAAGATATTGGGCAGATACCAGTCGCGGTTGCGGAAGACCGCGGAATGCAGCACCAGTGCGGGCGCGATCGGGCCGCCTAAAGGCGAATCACCGCGATACCATGGATTATCGTCGCCGGTGGCCGCGATGTAATTGTCAATCGCCGCGGGAGTGATCGCGAACGTTTCGCCGCCGAAATCGCGCCCGACGTGCACTTCGCCCGGAGAAAAAATCGCGCTGCTCATGCTAGTCGCCTCTCTCGTTCGTATCCTCAAGTAATGGCCAGGCCGTGATGGAAGTGCCCCACGGCCGACGCCGCCTCTGTTTTAGTTGCGGGATTTCACCTTGGCCTCGAGACGCTGATCGAATTTGGCGCGATCGAGCACGGCGCGAGTATGCACGCCGCTGCCGATTTGTTCTTTTTCATCGAAAGCACGCACGTCAAATTCGATACGGCGAGGTTCGGCGCGTGTGACTTCGGCTTCGGCCCGCACCTTCCAACCAGCGGGTGTAGCGGCGGTATGTTGCACGTTGACAACGGCACCGACCGTCATCTCGCCTGGCTCGAGGTAATCCTTGAGCGCGTCCATTGCGGCAATTTCCATGGCAAGGCTCATCATGGCGGTGGCCAGCACCGGCGGCAACGAGGGCTGCATCGTGCCGGCGAGATCCTTGGGCGCGACCATGAATTCGTAAGTTCCCTTGGTTCCAACAGGTACCTGGCGCATGTACATCCCTTTTATGCCGGCGCGCAGGACTGGCTCTCAGCCGCGCCGCAGACCCATCGAGTCGAGCTTCTTGATAACCCAGACAATCCGATCGTTGCCCCAAAACGGCTCGCCCGCAACTATTATCGTGGGCACTCCGAAGACTCCGTCGCGATCAGCCTCAGCGGCGGCCTCCGCCAGTTCCGAACGACCTTCATCGCGGACGAAGCTCACGAATTCCGCGCGATCGAGCCCGGCTTCGCCCGCCACCGCGGTCATCTGTTCGGCGTCCTCGAGATCCAGTTCGCGCTTGAAAAAGCGTTCGAAGACACGCTGCGAGTATGGGCGGAAGCAGCCGTGATGGTCGGCGAAGAGTCCACCCATCAACGCCATCCGCGAGTCAGAGATTTTTTGCGGACCGCGAATTATCATCCCCCGTTCATTAGCGAAACGGCGCACGTCGGCGTAGAGATAACGCACCTTCAGCCAGTCGCGCGGGTCGCGCTGATTGAGCTCGCCGCCATAGCTGGCACGGATGTCAAGCTCGCATGGAATAAAGTGCAACTTCACGCGATGCGTGCGTTCGAGTTCGAGCGCGGGCTCGAAGGCAAGATAAGTAAAGGGGCTTTTGTAATCGTAATAGAATTTGATCGTCTCGAATTCTTCAGCCATCGCGACACCGCCTAACCAGATAGCCTAAAATCCGCGACGGCAAAAGCATCCCAGAGCGTACCTTTCCAGTTCTCACCAGGTACAGGCGAAACTCAAGCCGGCCGGCACGCCCGAGGCGTTGTGGGCGGGATTCGCGCTGGAGACGATCGGAAAAATACGCCATGCATGGGGATTTTCGGCATTATAACGATGCAGATAGAGCAGCGGTTCGTACCGACGCCCACCAGCGCCGCTCCCACCACATCGGAAAACCAGTGCGCGTCGTGGCCGATGCGGCCGAAGCCGGGAAATGAAATTGATTTCTTATCAATTTGTGACGAATTCGAACCGCGCACCTTTCGCATCCGCCTGACTGCGGCGCGTTGTGCGAAAAAGGAGTACTCATTGTCTTCAGCCGTCTCAATGAACTTGCCGTTGATCGATATTCTAAGGGGCTGGCACGACTTTCACACTTTGATTGGCGCGGCTTCGGCGACCCTGGTTGGACTGATGTTCGTCGCCGCCTCAATCGGCGCCGGCGTCTTCACGCGCGCCCATCAGGCGGGTATTCGGTCCTTTCTGTCACCGACAGTGGCGCACTTCAGCGCCGTGCTGACGATCTCGCTGTTCGCGACGGTGCCGGTTGAAACCTGGGGATCGCTCGGCGCGCTGCTAATCTGCACGGGCCTGCTTGGTCTCGTTTACGCCGTATGGATTTGGCGGCGAATGGTGAGGCGCGGGATCATCGGCACGATCGACCTCGCCGATCGCCTCTGGTATGCGCTATTGCCGATAGCCGGCTATCTGCTGGTCGCGATCGCGGGCGCGCTTATGAGCCGGCGTGACGCCAGCGGCCTTACGATTCTTGCCGCCGCGCTGATCCTGCTCCTACTGATTGGCATCAGAAACGCCTGGGATATGACGGTCTGGATTATCGATCGCCGCCAGTCCTGAAGGCGTGACTAAAGCACGCGCGCGGCAACTGGCGCTTTATCCTTTGGGCAATTGCAGAATGCGCTCACCGATCATGTTCTTTTGGACGGCCGAAGTCCCGCCGGCAATCGTGAGGCTTTCAACCTGGAGAATCCGGCGCATCCAGTCACCGTCAGGCGCGAAGTTCGAACGACGCTCCAGCAAGGCGTAGGGACCGAGCAGGCGTGCCGCGAATTTCGTCATCCGCTGCGACAGATCAGTCGAAACGAGCTTGCCGATCGACGCCTCGGCGCCCGGCTGCTGCCCTTTGAGCCGCTTGGTCATGGCGCGCAGGCCGTTGTACTTTTTAGCGCTCACCTCGGTCGCGAACTGGGCGAGCTGCTGGCGGATTTCATCGTCCTCGGCGGCGGTCCGCCCGTTACACTGAACGACTTTGGCGAGCTCGAGCAATTGCGCCAGGATAACTTCGGTGCCGCCGATGGTTTCGCTGATGCCAAAGCGCTCGTGCATCAGGGTCGAGACCAGCACCTGCCATCCGGCGTTAAGCGGCCCCAGCAGATTCTCCTTGGGCACGCGCACGTCCTCGAAGAAAATTTCGTTGAATTCGGCGTCGCCGGTAATCTGTTTGAGCGGCTTGACGCTGATCCCCGGGCTCTTCATATCGACCAGCAGACAGCTAAGCCCCTTATGCTTCGGCAAAGCGGGATCGCTGCGGACGAAAAGCTGACAAAATTGCGAGCGATGGGCG
>JBOHWL010000133.1:0-6644 GCA_050736615.1 Binataceae bacterium (SeqCode)
ATGCCAAAGCCGCCAAACCACATCCAGCGGTAAACGTAGTCGGCCAACATCGCGACGCCGCCCACCCGCACCGCGATCATCCTCATGGTGCGGATATCATAGTCCCGGATGTGCGCCATCTCGTGTCCCACTACGCCCTGCAATTCCTCGCGATCCATTTCGTCGATCAGCCCCTGCGTCACACAGATGACGGAATGGGCGGGGTCGCGTCCGGTGGCAAAGGCGTTGGGCGCGGGATCATCCATCATGTAGGCGGTCGGCACCGGCATCCGTGCCGCCAGCGCCATCTCATGCACCACGTCGAGCACCATCTGATGCTTCGGAGTGTCGGGCGCAAGCGCGCGCGCATGGACGGAGGCGAGCACCAATGACGCACCGCCGTAATACGAGACCAACGCTTGAATGCCGCCGATAATCAAGGCGGCGACCGTTAGTATCGGAGCGCCGGCGAGATGGCCATTGACCAAGCGCAGGTCGCCGGCCAGGAAATCCAGGCCGAACCCGAGCGCCGTGAATAACCCGATGAAGACGGCAACCAGCAGCGCGGTTTGGCGCCGATTGGTCCGTTCGAGCGCCCAGAAATCACGATGGCCCTGGCTCATTAGTCGGACACGATCCTGCTCGAGCAAGAAATCGGCTTAGCTGGCGCGCGGCGCACCGAGGGATAAATCAACCTTGGGCAGGACCTGATCCTCGCTGGCAACCTTGAAGTATTCGCCTTGTTTGAAGGCGAACATATTGGCGATCAGATTGGTGGGAAACGTTTCAATTCGGTTATTGAGCTCAAGCACCGCGTCGTTATAGGCCTGGCGCGCAAAAGCAATCTGATTTTCCGTGGTGGTCAACTGCTCCTGCAACTGCATCACGTTCTGATCGGATTTAAGCTGCGGATAGTTCTCCATCACCGCCAGCAGCCTGCCCAGGCCCATGGTGAGTTGGCCCTCGGCGGCGACCCGCGAGGCCTGATCCGGCGCCGCGATCGCGTGGTTGCGCGCCTCGACGACCTGCGTCAAGGTGTCGCGTTCGAACTGCATGTAGCCCTTCACCGCTTCGACCAGGTTCGGGATGAGATCGTGGCGGCGCTTGAGTTGCACGTCGATCTGCCGCCACGAGTTCTGCATCGTGTTGCGCAGGCGAATCAACGAGTTGTAGCCGATCACGCAAACGATGGCGATCAGCACAATAATTCCCAGAATTATCCATCCGGCCATTCGGATTACCACCTTCCACGAATTTACTTCATCGGGATCGCGCCGCGATTACGGCCCTGCCTGGCACGGGCCGGCATTATAGCAGGCGCCGATTTCAATGAGTTGTCGATTTCTGTGGTCGCGGCAATCGCGCGAAGAAAGCGCGCGCCGGCCGGGACCGGCGCGCAACCTGCGGTTTAGTTGATCTGGATCTTGACCGGCTTGGCTTCCGGACGCTTCTCGACCGTCACCTCGAGCACGCCGTCATGATAGCTCGCGTGAATCTGATCGCTGCCCGCATCCTTGGGCAATCGGAACGAGCGCCGAATCCATCCGTAGCTGCGCTCGGCCATATGGACTTCCGTATTCTCCGGCAACTCGGGACGCTTGCGCTCCGCCGCCAGCATCAGCCGTTCATCTTCGATCTTCACCTCGACCGAATCACGTTTCAATCCCGGCATTTCGAAGTAGAAGTGATAAGCGTCCTTGTCCTCGACAATGTCCGTCGCCGGAACAATATCCCGTGCGGCGCCGCTATAGTCCTTCCAAAACCCGTTCATCCGATCCAACAGCCACTTGTTATCGAAACCGTTTTCAATCCTGAGTTCCATTCAATCCTCCCGCCGGCCAGGCCGGCATATTCTTTGTCTTTTTTCAGGCCTCCCGCGTCCGTCTCCGCGGCTTCGGACCTCGCCGGCGCCTGTCGATGTCTGAAGAGAAAGTAAGTACGAAACGGGCCGCGTCAAGTGGCTCTTGCACGAGGTCCCGACCGCGGGTAGCGAAAACAAATCTTTCTGTTGGATTGTGCGCGGGCTATTCTGACGAGTCGGCGGTTTTGAGCGCGCGCTCAACCTCGGCGGCAAACCGCTGCGCCATTGCACGATCGCCCATTTCTTGGGCTAGCGCCTGCCCGTCTTTCAATACCTCCACCGCGCGCGCTACTCTGCTCCTGGCGAGCAGAACCCCGGCTTTGCGAAAGACTTTCGCGTAGCGGCGTCCTTTCTCAGCGGCGTCCATGAACTTTGCGAATCCCGTTCAGACGGTCGACCGGATCCTAGGCGGCGCGTTGCCGATCGTCCAGCCGCGCACAGGCTACCGCTTTTCCGTTGACGCGCTTTTGCTCGGACGTTTTGCCCGCGCTGGCCGGCGTGACCGCGTGCTTGAACTAGGCGCGGGATGCGGCGTGGTTTCGGTTATGCTCGCGGCCGCTCATCAACCACGCGAATTGATCGCGCTTGAAATTCAGCCGGAGCTGGCGGCGATGGCCGCGCGTAATTTCGAACTTTCGAATCTGCGCCGATGTACGGCGCGATGCGGAGACCTGCGCGACAAACTCGACGGCCTGGAACCCGCGAGTTTCGACTTGATTGTGAGCAATCCACCATTTCGAGCTGCGCGTCGCGGACGTGAGAGTCCCAATGAAAGCCGCCGGATTGCACGCGGCGGCGGCGGCGCGACGCTGCGCGAGTTCATCGCGGCGGCCAGCCGTTACGCCCGCCATGGCGCGCGCATTGCGATCGTTTTCACCGCGGTGCGCACCGCCGAGTTGATCGGCGAACTGCGCGGCCATTCGCTCGAACCCAAGCGTATCCGTTTGGTCCATCCACGCCTGGAATTACCCGCCAGCACGATCCTGGTGGAAGCGCGCAAGGGCGGCGGCGTGGAAGCTGTAATCGAACCGCCGCTGATTCTGAACCGCGCTCCTGGAGGATATGGCGAGGAGGCTCGTACTCTGCTGGGATGCGATGGCTGAGTGCCCCCATTTGCGATTCAAGCGCTTGCCATTTGGTCCTTTGACTTAACTTGCGGACTCGTTACCTTGAACGTGGTTCCACGGCGGAGGCTTTGATGGCGCTACCACGCACACTCGGCATTATCTTGTTCGACGGATTCGAAGTGCTGGACGTTTTCGGACCAGCGGAAGCATTTGGCAGCGCGCATCTGAATGACGCGTTTCGAGTTGTGATGGTGGCGGAAAAAGGTGGCGCGGTAAAAAGCGCGCGAGGCCCTACGGTGCTGGCGAATCATAGCTTTTCCGATTGCCCGGCGCTTGACCTGATGCTGGTTCCCGGCGGTATCGGCACGCGCCGCGAAGTCAATAACCATACCCTGCTCGGTTTTCTCAGCGTCCGCGCCGCGACGACGCAATTTGTCACGTCCGTGTGTACGGGCGCGGCTTTGCTCGCGCGTGCTGGAATCCTGGATGGATGTCGCGCGACCACCAACAAGCGCGCGTATGACTGGGTGATAACGCAAGGATCGGCGGTTCGATGGGTGCCGCAAGCACGATGGGTCGAGGACGGCCGATTCATTACGTCGTCTGGAGTGGCGGCCGGCATGGACATGGCGCTCGCACTAATCGCGCGCATCGTTGATCAAGCAACGGCCGAGAAGGTGGCCCTCGCGATGGAGTACGAGTGGCATCGCGACCATGAATGGGACCCTTTTGCCCAAATCTGGGGTCGCGTATAGCCTCGTTTTTTTGCCTTCGCTACCGCGCTATTCCGGCCGCATGAAGTCGAAGGCCATGCGCGCAACGATGTCCGGCCGCTCCATCGGCATGAAATGGCTGGTGCCGGGCACGATGACGACGCGGCGATGTGGCGCGCGGATCTGGTCCGCCAGTGTGACGCCTTCGGTATTGGTCGCCGCGCCAAATATCACGAGCATCGGCACAGCGCATCGCAGCAAATAGCCAAGGCCATCGAAGTTGCGCGCCGAGCCGTAAATCGCCGCTTCGGTCTCCGGCAGGCATTTGAGCACGCGCTTGCCGTCCGCATCCGGACGCGTACCGTATTCGCAATAATCGCGCAAAATATCACTGCGCCAGGTGTCATAAGGCGGCTTACCCGCGAAATTCCCGAACATCGCCTCGACACTGTCGAACGAACGTTTGCGCCTGAGCGTGCGCTCATACAGTTCGTCGGGACGACCGGAGACTGAACGGTCACCCGCTTCGAAGATCACCGGCTCGACCAGCACGCCGCGCGCGATCAGATCGGGACGGCGGCTGGCAAGCGCGCCAACTGCGGTGGCGCCGGCCGAATGGCCGAGCGCGCGAACCTGGCGAAACCCCATCGCGAGGATGAAATCTTCCAGATCGCGCACCGTCAGTTCCCATCCATAGATTTCGGGATTGGGACGGGTGCTGTCGCCATGACCGCGCTGATCCAGCGTATAAACATGGCCGATCGGCGCCAGCGCCCGCGCGATAGACTGATAAATACGGCCAAGGAAGCCGGTCGCGTGAAGAATTATGATCGGCGCGCCCTCGCCGCCCCAATCCAGAAAATGAAGTCTCAGCCCGGGGAGATCGACGAATTGATCAATTGGAACGTTCGCATCACCGCTCATAACCCCAGTTATCATAAACGATGCTTCGCATTGAGAAAACCGGCAACCGCCGTTGGTCCTTAACGAGGCCTCACCTACGCGCGCTCGCCGCTGCGTTCCCGGCGCCCGCGTTGCCTGACCTTGGCGTTTACGCTTAGCTCATGCGAATGAGGCGTCTGGTGGCACGCGACAAGTACCTTCACGACGGCGAGCACAAGTTTTTCGCTCGTGGAGTCTCGTATGGTCCGTTCGTCGCCAATTCACGCGGCGAACGCTATCCAGAGCCGGAGCGGGCCGCCACGGACTTCATATTGATGCGCGAGCTGGGCGTCAACCTGGTACGTGTCTATGTGCCGCCACCGGCATGGATGTTCGAACTCGCGTCGAGGCATGAAATACGCTTGATGGTCGGCATGCCGTGGCCGTTCCACATGGCGTTTCTCGATTCGCCGGACATGATGCGCGAGATTCGCACGACAATCCGCACCGGCGTCGTCCGGATGCGCGAGTACGGCGAGGTCATCGCGGCCTACAGTCTCGGCAACGAGGTACGCTCGGACATCGTGCGATGGCATGGACCGCGCGCGGTCAGTCGCTTCTTGCACGAGCTCTACGATATCGGCAAGCAAACCGATCCCGACGGCCTCTTCACTTATTCCAACTATCCGTCGGCGGAATACCTTGACCTCGGCTTCCTCGACGTCATTTGCTTCAACGTCTACCTCCATCGCGAAGCCGACTTTCGTCGTTACCTGACCCATCTGATGGGAGCCACGCGCGATCGCCCATTAATCCTGAGCGAAACCGGCATGGATACGATTCGCGAAGGCGAACAGCGCCAGGCGGAATTGCTTTCATGGCAGGCGCGAGCAGCTTTCGAGCTTGGGCTTTCCGGTTTCGTGGCGTTCGCGTTTACCGACGAATGGCATACTGGCGGAGCCGAGATCAGCGACTGGGCGTTTGGCCTGGTCTCACGCGAACGGCGGCCTAAAAGCGCGTTTCACGCGCTCGGCGAGGTTTTCCGCGCACCCATTCCGCCGCCGTTCAAATCAGCGCCGCCGGCCTCGGTGATAGTGCCGGTGTATAATGCCGAAGCAACCCTGGGGCAATGTCTCGCCTCGCTCGCGCGTCTCAATTATCCCGATTACGAAGTCATCGTGGTGGACGATGGTTCCACCGATGGCAGCGCCGCGATTGCCGAAGCGGCGGGCGTACATCTGATACGGCTTATGCATGGCGGCCTGAGCGTGGCCCGCAACGAGGGCCTCGCGGCGGCGAAAGGCCGCATCATCGCCTTCATCGACGCCGATGCGCAAGCCGAGACCGACTGGCTGTATCATTTGGCCGAGGTGATTACACGCACCGGCGCGGCCGCCGCGGGCGGGCCGAACTTCCCGCCCGCACCTCTTTCGCGACTGGCCGCGGCGATCGCGGCGGCACCGGGCGAACCGGCCGAAGTGCGCAGCGGCACCGATGAGCTGGCGCAGTTATGCGGCTGCAATATGGCGCTCAATCGCGAGGTGCTGGCTGAATGCGCGGAGTCGCCGCCGTTCGATCCAGTTTTTGAGCAGGCGGGCGACGATGTCGATTTATCATGGCGTCTGCGCGAGCGCGGTTTGAAGCTGGCCTACGCGCCCGGCGCAATCGTGTCTCATGAGCGGCGGCGTACGCTCGATGCGTACTTGCGCCAGCAGCGCGGCTACGGCCACGCCGAGGGCTTGCTCGAACGCAAATATCCGCACCATATCAACGAAGACGGCCTGTACGGCGATCGCGGGTGGCTGGCGTCATGGTTCAGCTCAGGCGCCCGCATTTATTACGGCGTCTTTGGCCGCGGCCTGTTCCAGACGGTTTATCCGGACAAGAGGCTGCCGCAGGCGGCGCAATTGCCGCTCACGATTGAATGGCCTGCGCTCGCGGTAATTTTGCTCATCGCCGGACTTTTCAACCGCTTTTTCCTGGTGCTCGGAATACTTGGCGTGGCCGCGACCGTCACCAGCGCGGGCCTTGGCGCGATGATGGCGGGCACCAGCACCGTGCGCGGAGCGCGTGGCCGCTTGACTCTCGCTTTACTGTGGTTGTTGGGTCCGGTGGTGCGCAGTTACGAGCGCGCGCGGGTTT
>JBOHWL010000134.1:0-12350 GCA_050736615.1 Binataceae bacterium (SeqCode)
AAACTATGCAGATACAACAGAGAGGGGCCGCCGCCGCCTTTGAGATAATGAATGTCGGCGCCGCCGACGCTGATCGTCCGCTGTTGGAATTCAACGTCCGCCATCACACAATCTCCGCGCCTGCCGCGGATTGCGCCGAAGCAGCCGTTCTGTCCTGAAAAACCTATTAGGCGAAACTCTCGCTCGCCGCTTAAGGCGTTTGCTCAAATGGGCCCGGCAGGCCGAGTTCATCGCCCATTTCGCGCACCGCCGGGATCACTTCCCGCCTCATCAACTCGAGGCATCGCATGGTGTCCTTGTGACTGATATCGCCGTCGTTGGTCCACATGCCGAGGATACCGGGGCGGAGTATCTTGAGGCCCTCGCGGATTTTTTTGATCACGGTCTCCGGCTTGCCCACCACCACGCGATTGCTGTTGACCACCGCGTCCCATCCGGCGGCGTCGACTCCGCCGTATAGCGCATCGGGTCTAAGCGAATGTTTGTATTGTTCGAGAATCCGCCGGGAGGCCTCGCGCGAGTTGTAGCCCGGCGGCGCCATGAAGTCGCCGGGCAGCGGCACGCGTCCCACGCCGGCGTTGCCGAGCAGAAAGCCCTTGCCGATTTCGAAGGCCTTTTCATCGGTGTCCTGCACGTGGATACGCCACAGGTAGCCGAAATTCTGCGGGCCGGGTTGATAGCCGACTTCGCTCGCCGCCTTGCCGTACAGCTCGGTCATCTGGATCGTCACCTGCGGGTCCGTTTCAAGATAGATGTAGGGATAGTGATGGCGCGCCGACCATTCGAGCGTTTCGGGGCTGCCGACGCCCGGGATCCAGATCGGCGGGTGCGGTTGCTGGTAGGGCCGTTCGAATGGATTGACCACGCGAAACTGATAGTGCTTGCCCTCCCATCGAAACGGCCCGGGAGTGGTCCACGTCTTGATCACGAGATCGTGGGCCTCTTCAAAACGTGCGCGGTTGTGGACCGGGTTGGTATTGGTCGCCCAGCTTTCAATTCCGGTGCCGCGCACGAAACCTGAGACCAGGCGTCCACGCGAAATCATATCGATCTCGGCGAGTTCCTCGGCGACGCGGATCGGATTCTCGAAGATCGGCAACGGATTACCCAGCAGCACAATCTTGGGCGTCTTAGTGATACGCGCCAGAATTGCCGCTTCGAGATTCATCGCGGCGCCCATACAGGTGGGCGTGTTATGATGCTCGTTGAGCATCAGGCCGTCGAAGCCGCATTCCTCGGAAAAGGCATACTCGTCAAGATATTCATTATACAGATCAGCGCCCAATTTAGGATCGAAGTGAGTATTCGGGAACGTCAGTCGGACGGAGCCGCGAAAACTGCCACGCACGTCCTCTTCGGTATAAGCGGTGTAGGCCCTTTCGGTAAAACGCATGATAAACATACGGAATGCACCTCCGGCTGGGCGGCCGCGCCTGGTCCGCGGCTCACCGGCCATTTAGCTTCATCCGCGCGGGCCGGCGCGGTGATCGATGCCGCGAAGAACTCAGCCGATACCCATATTGTAGAGCCGGTTGGCGGTTTCGAACACCATCTTGCGCGTGACGCGTTCGGGGATTCCCGCGAAGTTCTCGTCGATCACTTTGAGCGAATTGGGAAAGGTTGAATCGGCGTGGGGAAAATCCGACGCCCACATGTAATTGTCTTCGCCGAAAAATTGATAGGTCGCTGGTCCGAGCGGATCATCCTGGAACGTGGCCCACACGTTGCCCCTGACATACTCACTGGGTTTGAGCGGCAACTGCTTGATACTCGCGACCTTAGAAAAAACGTGATCGAGGCGATGCACCCAGTTCGGCACCCAGCCGACATCGTTTTCCGCCGAAACAATTTTGAGTTGGGGAAAGCGCTCAAAGACGCCGCCATAGACTAGGCGCGTGATGCACTGCTCGACGACGTGAATCACGTGAATCTGCATGTCGGCGGGAGTCGGCATCGCGGCCGTCATCGGCATCCCGGAGATGAGCGGTTTGTGCAACGAAACAGGTAATCCATTGGCGGAAGCCGCATCCCAAAGCGGGTCGAAACGCGCGTCACTATAGGGAACCTCGCCGGTCTCCGAGGCGAGAATCAAAATTCCGCGCAGCCCGATTTTGGCGCATCGCTCGATTTCCGAAACATCGGGCAACGCCGCCAGGGAGTACAGGCCGATCCCGATCAACCGCCGCGGCGCATGCCGGCAAAATTCCGCCAGCCAGTCGTTATACGCGCGCAAACACGCGAGTTGCAATTCGACATCCTTCATATTGAAGAGCGCGATGCCGAGAGTGGAGTAGAGAACCTCGGATGCGACCCCGTCGATGTCCTGATCCTTCAGCCGTTCGACCGGATCCCATCCGCCGGGCCGCGCGGCCTCATAGCCGTGCTTCATATGTTCGCGCAGGTCGTCACCGCCTTTGCCGGCGGCAAATGCCGCCGCCACGGCCAACGGATGAATCCCCGGCCCCACGAAGAGATAAGCGGGCCCGGTGGGTTTGTCATTTTTCACCACGCGCGGAGCGTTATCACGATATTTGCGGTCCAGCCTCTCGACCCACAAATCAGCGGGCTCCGTCATATGCGAATCCGCCGAAACAATTTTTGCCATAACTGATCTCTCCATGAACGCGGCTCGCGGGCCCGCATTCCTAAACGCAGTTCGCAGACTCTACTGCTCGCTCCGCCTTCGGTTTCGCTAAATGCGCTCGTTCCGCTCCGCTGGTATGTCCGGCTGGCCTATGCCGTGGGCGGCGGCGCCGAGCGCAGCACTCGCCCCGGCAGGATGCCGGAATGTCGTTGGTCCTCGTAGAGCAATTGTCCGTTTACGATCGTGTACTTGATGCCGGCGGCTTCACTGACGAGCCTGCGGCCACCGCCGGGCAAATCGTCCCGGAGTTCGGGGCGTTGCGCCGAACCCACCGTGTTCAAGTCGAAAATTGCGATATCCGCCGCCATCCCGGGCTTGAGCAAACCGCGATCGCGGATACCAAAAAAGGCCGCGGGCTCAGCCGTGATACGTTTCACGGCATATTCCAACGTAAGCGCCTGGCGCTCACGCACGAAGGTGCCCAGCAGGTAAGTGGGATACCCGGCGTTACAGAGCATATCGACATGCGCGCCGCCGTCCGAGATGCCGATCATGGTGCGCGGGTCGCTGAATTTTTCCGCCACGCGACGCTCGTCGATATCGAGCAGCGGTATCATGTAAACCAGCATCAGATCATCTTCGAGCGCGAGTTCGAAGAAAGTATCAAGCGGACCCCGGCCGCGTTCGCGCGCGATCTCCGCGACGCTGTGCCATTGCAAAGCCTTGAGCGCGGCGCTTTGCGCCTCTTTGACCTGCACGCGCTCCCAGAAATCATGGAAGACGGCGCGACGCGCCAGTTCTTGCTCAAAGCGGCGGCGGAAATCAGGGTCAGCGTAGGTTTGCTTTTGCCTTTCCAACGGCTGCTCGCCAAAGACCGCCTTCATCGCCTCCATGCTGGCGAAGAGGAATGGATTGCGCAGGTGAAATTCGACCACCAGCGGCCGCACTGCGACCTGCGGCACGGCGCCACGCGCCAGCAACGGCGCCACGCGTTCGAGCGTTTCGCGCCAAGCCTCGGGGGCGTCGCCGCGGTCGCGCAAATTCAGCCAGGTCACCGGACGGCCGCTTTCCAATAGCAATTCAAGCAGCGCGTATTCGCGATCACTAACCGTACAGGGCTGGCGCGTGAGTGCGATTTCTATCGCGCCATGTCCGCATTCCTTCAACGCCCCGGCGTACGCTCGCAGTTCGTCATGACTCGCGAGGCGGCAGGCCAGCGGCCGTCCCTGGTAGCCCAGATGCTGCGGCATCACGGTCAGCGAGAAACCAAACGCCCCGGCCGCCATCGACTCCGCCAGCAGCGCGCGAATCCGCGCGGTCTCCTCCGCGGTGGCGGCCCGCTCCATCGCATCCTCACCCATCACCCAATGCCGAAATGGCGAAAGCGCCGCAAGAAAGCCGACATTGATACCGACGCCGCGCCGCGCGGCCGCGTTCATATAGTCCGGGAAGCTCTGCCAATCCCAACTCAGGCCCCGGTTGAGGACTTCGTAGGGAATCGCCTCGACGTGTACGAGATTCCAGGTGGCGACCTCGCGCGCGGCTGGTTTACATGGCGCCAGGCCGACACCGCAGTTCCCCATCATCACGGTGGTCACGCCATGCCATGATGAACAACTAATGAGCGGGTCCCAACAGATTTGCGCGTCGTAATGGGTGTGAGGATCAATGAAACCGGGGCTGACAATCAGATCGGAAGCGTCGATCACGCGCGCGGCGCCGTCCGTCAGCGAGCCAATTGCGGCGATGCGTCCGTCGGCGATGGCAACATCGGCGTGATAAGCCGGCGCTCCGCTGCCGTCGACGATGGTCCCGTGTTTGATCATGAGGTCATAAACCATCGCTAAAGCACCGCCTTGCCGAAATGGCTCTCGTCAGAGCCTGTTAATTGCTGCGTAGACTTGGACGGTCCGAAAAGTCAAGCGCGTGGCGCCGCCAGTCGGCGGTGTCGCACCCGCATCTTACCATCCCAACTGGTACAATAGGACAAGATCCGGTTTGCGCCGGAAGCCGGTGAAAGATATGCGTTGGAATCAGTTGGAATCAGCATTGCCAATCTGATACTCCCGCCATTGGCGTCGCGGACTTTGGAGACTCGCGTCGCGCAGGATCGGAGTTTCGCTTGATTGTGAACCGGGTGAAAAATTGACGGTTAGATGATTGCCGACCATCAAACCTGGATCGTTTGGGAGCGTCAGTTGTGAACGCGAGCGTGCAGGTGCTTGAAAAGGTCGCGCAGGCGACGGTCGGCATCCATTGCCAGGTGCCGCAGACCCACCCATCGGTCGGAATCGGGCTGGGCACCGATCGGCGCGGTACGGGCACCTTGGTCAGCCGTGACGGCCTCATTGTCACGGTCAACTACATGATCATGGGTGCCGAGAGCGTGATGATCACGCTGGCCAATGGCGAGCAGAGCCCTGCTCGGGTGGTCGCGCGGGATTTCACCACCAGCCTCGGCCTGCTGCGGATCGAGGGCAATGTCCATCCGTATCTTGAAGTGATTCCTTCGAGTCAATGCGCGCTGGGCCAGGAGATTTTCATCGTATCGAGTCTCGGCGCGGACAAGCGATGCGCTGATACCGGAATCATCACCTACCTGGGACCGTTCGACGCAGCTTGGGAATTCGTGCTCGAACGCTGCGTATGCGTGACGGCGTCGGCCTTTAATATCGGCTTGAGCGGGGGTCCGATTTGCAACTCGAGAGGACAGCTAATCGGCGTGTCCTATCTCAATTTCGCGGATCTGGTGCGCCCGATCCTCGGGATCCCGGGTGAATGCTTTCTCTCCGGACGCGATGAATTGGTGCGCCACGGCCATCGCGTCAGCACGCCGCCGCGGCTGTGGCTCGGCGTATTGTCTTACACGTTGCGCGATCATGTCGTTATCGCGGGCGTGATGCCGGGAAGTCCGGGTGAGAAGGCCGGCCTCAAGCAGGGCGATCTGGTGCTGAGCGCCGACGGCAATGAAATCCACGAGCGCAAAGCCCTCTACGACGCGATCAACAGCCACCGGCCCGGAGAATCGGTTCACCTGCGCATCATGCGCAACAACCAGGTGCATACCCTCGAGGTGCCCGCCGTCATCGTCGACGACTTTCTGGGTTGAACCCGCGCACGCATCGCCGCCAGAAGCAGACTCTCCTTAAACGTCTTTGAAGTCGCGCTTGGACTTGCGGTCGCTCAGTGCCGCCTGGGCCGCCGCCAGCCGTGCGATCGGCAATCTGAACGGCGAGCAGGAAACATAGTCAAGCCCGAGCCGATGACAAAACTTCACGCTTTCGGGATCACCGCCGTGCTCGCCGCAGATGCCGAGCTTGAGCTTCTTGTTGACCTTGCGACCGCGTTCGATCGCGATCTTCATCAAGCCGCCGACTCCTTCGGTATCGAGCTGCTGGAACGGGTCCTTCTGGTAAATGCCGCGGTCCAGATACACACGCAGAAACTTGACCGAATCGTCGCGTGACAGGCCATAGGTCATCTGGGTCAAATCGTTCGTGCCAAAGGAGAAGAAGTCCGCCTCGGCGGCGATCTCGCCCGCCTCGATACAAGCGCGCGGCACTTCGATCATTGTGCCGATGGTGAAATTGAGCCGGCCGCGATCGTGCGCGGAAACTTCCTTGGCAACCTCGCGGATATCGGCGGCGAGCAGCTCGAATTCGCGCCGCGCGCCAATCAGCGGCAGCATGATCTCCGGAGTGACTTTGACGCCCTCGCGGCGCAGTTCCACGACCGCTTCGAAAATCGCGCGGGCCTGCGCCTTGTAGATTTCCGGATGGCTGATACCGAGGCGTGCGCCGCGATGCCCCAGCATCGGATTGAATTCCTGCAGGCTATCGCGCACCTGGCGCAGCCGATCCGGATCGACGCCGATATTTTCAGCAAGCTTGCGGATTTCCTCGTCTTCCTTGGGCAGGAACTCGTGCAAGGGCGGATCGAGCAGGCGGATCGTCACCGGCTTGCCGGCCATCTCGCGCAAGATACCCACGAAATCATCACGCTGCATCGGGACGATTTTGGCGAGCGCCCGCGCGCGCTGCTCTGCGTCCTCCGCCATGATCATCTCGCGTACGGCCTCGATGCGTTCGGGCGCGAAGAACATGTGCTCGGTGCGGCACAGTCCAATGCCTTCCGCACCGAATTGGCGGGCAACTTCAGCGTCATGTGGGCTATCGGCGTTGGCGCGCACACCGAGCCGGCGTTCCTGGTCGGCCCATTTGAGGAATTGGCGGAAATGCTCGGACATTTCCGGTTCGATAGTGCCCACGCGTCCGGCGATAACTTCCCCCGAGGAACCGTCGAGCGTCAGGTATTCGCCGCGCCGAATCACACGGTCCCCGACTTTGAGCGCGCCAGCGGCGGCGTCTATCGCCAGGGCGCCGCATCCGGCGACGCAACACTTCCCCATGCCGCGCGCGACCACCGCCGCATGGCTGGTCATACCGCCGCGCGCGGTGAGGATACCCTGTGCCACTTGCATGCCGTGAATATCCTCGGGCGAAGTTTCCATGCGCACCAGAATCACCGGATGACCGGCCTCATGCATACTGACGGCCTCGTCCGCCGAGAATACGACCTCGCCGTAAACCGCGCCGGGAGAAGCGGGCAGCCCACGCGCGATCACCTCTTTGGCACCCTGCGGGTCAAGTTGGGGATGCAACAGTTGCTCGAGTTGTTCCGGCTCGACTCGCATCAACGCGCCACGCCGATCGATCAGGCGTTCGCCGACCATCTCGACCGCCGCGCGCACGGCCGCTTCGGCCGTACGTTTGCCGGTGCGCGTCTGCAACATGAACAGGCGTTCGCGCTCGACGGTGAATTCCATGTCCTGCATATCGCGGAAATGCTTTTCGAGCCGCTGCGCGATCGCCAGCAAGTTCTTGTAAACGCCAGGAAAGCTCTCTTCGAGAGTGCCGAATTGAGCCGTGCGCCGCTGCTCGTCGACCCCGTTGCGTTCGGCCCATTCGCGCCCCGCCTTGAGGCTGATTTGACGCGGCGTGCGGATGCCGGCGACGACATCTTCGCCCTGAGCGTTGGGCAGGAATTCGCCGTAGATGCCCTTTTCGCCGGTTGACGGATTGCGCGTAAAAGCGACCCCAGTGGCACAATCGGAACCGAGATTGCCGAATACCATTGACTGCACGGTCACGGCGGTGCCCCAATCGCCGGGGATATGGTTGAACTTGCGATAGGCGACCGCGCGATCATTGTTCCACGAACCGAAGACCGCACCGATCGCTTCCCACAACTGTTCGTGCGGATCCTGCGGCACGTCGCGTCCGATCCGGCGCCGAATCAGTTCGCGGAACTCACCCGCCAATTCCTTCAGGTCATCGACGGTCAGCTCGAGATCTTCCTTGACTCCGCGCGCGTCTTTTTTTTTATCGATCAGATCCTCGAAGGGATCGCGCGCGTGCTTATCCTCGGGCTTGAGCTTGAGCACCACATCGCCGTACATCTGGCAAAAACGCCGGTATGAATCCCAGGCAAAGCGCGGATTTTCGCTTTGCGCCTCCAGTCCCTTGACGGTTTCATCGGTGAGCCCGAGATTCAGTACGGTATCCATCATGCCGGGCATCGAAACTCGCGCGCCGGAGCGCACCGAAACTAAAAGTGGATTACGGCTGTCGCCGAAGGTGCGGCCGAGCGTTTTTTCGACGCGCTTGATGCTTTTGGCCACGCCTTCGGCAAGACCCTGAGGATACTTGTTCTTGTGCTCGTAAAAGTAATTGCAAACGCGAGTTGAAATCGTAAAGCCGGGCGGCACCGGCAATTTCAGCGAAGCCATCTCGGCCAGATTGGCGCCCTTGCCACCCAGCAGATCGCGCATTCCGGCACGGCCCTCGGCCATGCCTTCACCAAAGAAATAGATGTCCGGATGAACCCGAGCCATTGAATAAATCTCCCGCCCCAGAAGTTATTTGAACCGCGCCAGACCGCCGGCCACCTTCAGGGGATGTGTGCGCCGGCCGGTCCTTTCAGCGATACCAGCCGATACGTTCAATTAGCGTGGCGGCCAACTGCGCGATTGGCAGCCGTTCCTGCGCCGTCGAATCGCGATCGCGCAAGGTTACGCTGTCATCTTCCATGGTCTGATGATCAATCGTAACACCAAAAGGCGTGCCGATTTCATCCTGGCGCCGATAGCGGCGTCCGATCGAACCGGCCTGATCGTATGCCACGGTGAAATGCGGCTGCAGCAACGCGCGCACCTCCTGAGCTTTTTCCGGCTGACCGCCTTTGCGCAAGAGGGGATAAACCGCAACTTTTACCGGCGCCAGCCGCGCATCGAGCCGCAGCACGATCCGTTCTTCCCGCTCGACCACGTCCTCATCATAGGCGTCGAGCATGAAAGCGAGCATCGCGCGATCGACTCCGGCCGCCGGTTCTATGACCCATGGCCGATAGCGCGCCTTCGCTTCCTCGTCGAAATAGGTCAAATCCTTGCCACTGAATTTTGCGTGTTGGTCCAAATCAAAGCTGCCGCGTTTGGCGACGCCCTCAAGCTCACCCCAGCCAAACGGATACAGGTATTCGATATCGGTGGTGCCTCGCGAATAATGCGACAGTTCGTCTTTGGCATGCGCGCGCTTGCGCAGATGGTCGGGCCGGATGCCATATTTGACGTACCAATTGAAGCGTTCGCCGACCCAATACTCAAACCAGCGTTCTTCCTCGACAACATCCGGTTTGATGAAAAACTCCATCTCCATCTGTTCGAATTCGCGCGTGCGAAAAATGAAATTGCCCGGCGTAATTTCGTTGCGAAACGATTTGCCGGCCTGCGCCACGCCGAAGGGCAGCTTGATGCGCTGAGTGTCGAGCAGGTTGGCGAAATTGGCGAAAATGCCCTGGGCGGTTTCCGGCCGCAGATAAATCGTGCTGGCACTATCCTCAACCGGTCCCATGAAGGTCTTGAACATCAGATTGAACTGACGAGCTTCGGTGAGTTCGCCGCCGCACGCGGGGCAACGGCCGCCGCTTATCTGATCAACGCGAAAGCGTTGCTTGCAGTTCTTGCAATCGACCAGCGGGTCGGTGAAGTTCTCTATATGGCCCGACGCTTCCCAGGTGCGGGGATGCTGCAGGATGGCGCTGTCGAGGCCCAGCACGTCCGTGCGTGAACGCACCATCGCGCGCCACCACGCTTCCTTCACATTGCGCTTCAGTTCGACGCCCAGCGGACCGTAGTCGAAGGTCGAGCCAAGGCCGCCGTAGATGTCACTGGTGGGGAAAACGATGCCGCGCCGCTTGCATAAATTGACCAGCTTCTCCATTGTCACCGCGCGCGGGGTAGACGGGCCTGGTTCATTTTCGACCAGCAAAAAGCTATTCCTCCTGGGATTGATCAATCATTCCCGCCGGCCTTAGACCGATCAGCCGAGCTTGACAATTTCAGCGCTGACATGGCCGCCGGGCGCTATTTCCAAAATTGCGACGGTACCCGGCACATCGACCAGGTTATGTGGCAGGGTTGCGCTGCCCGGATTGACCACCAGCGTCGCGCCGAAGCGCGCGACTCCTTCCAAATGGCTGTGACCCATCACCAGGACGTCCACCGCACCGCCGAAATGGGCCTCCATGGCGCGGTGGAACACCTCCGCCGAGGTTTCGTCCGGTGTTGGCAAGGCGTGCGCGAGCCCAACTCTCACGCCTTCAACTTCCAGCACGTGGGCCAGCTTGACGCGCGCGTCGAGCTCAAGCCTGAAGCGATGGCCGTCGAGGCCTTCGTCACCGTTGCCCAACGCGGCTATCACCGGCGCGATGCTGGCCAATTCGTCCAGCACGCGATTGACGTAAACGTCGCCCGCATGCATCACCAGGTCGACCCCGCGGAACGCTTCGAATACCGCTGCGGGCAGGCGCTCGCATGCCTCCGGAATATGAGTGTCAGAGATGAGTCCGATGCGCATCGGTGGTGATCAAGCTGTCGCGAACAGAACTATAAGAAGTTATCACGCACCGAATGCGGCGGCAATTTTGCCGCAGGTCTTTTCAAAGACGCAAGCGCGCTTGTAAATGGCCGCCCGTCAAACGTATCAACGGCCGCCGCACTGGGCCAGTAGCGGCCGCTGTGCGAATTCTGGAAAGATGGGCTGTGCGAATATCCCGGATAATATGCGCGGCCGGCTTGCTGTTGGCCGCGCTGGCCGTTGCCGGATGCGGTCACCGGCTGATCGCCACCAATGGCGCCGCCACCGTCAATATTTATCCCGACAAGGCCTCGTTCGATCGCTTGCGCTCGCTGCAGAGCCAGGGCGGCGCACTCGGCCTGCTGGGTGGACTCGCCTCCGATATCGTGGTGCGGAAGATCGCGATCAACACCCCGGTAAAAGTCCTGTCGAGCAATCACGAAGGCGATGTGATCCTCGTGCTGAAGGGCCCGAACCAGGGCCTCAAAGGGTACGTGGCCAAAATCAACGTCGATTAAAAAAATCAAGTTGCCTCAGAGCGCGTGGCTGCCACGTTCGCCGGTCCGGATGCGGACCACCTCTTCCATCGGCAGCACGAAGATCTTGCCGTCACCAATACGGCCGGTGCGTGCGGCGCGTTCGATAGTTTCGACTACCTGCGTCGCCATCTCGTCCGCAACAATTATTTCAAGTTTCACCTTAGGCAGGAAATCCACCACGTATTCCGCGCCGCGATAAAGCTCGGTATGCCCCTTCTGGCGGCCGAATCCTTTTACTTCGCTGACGGTGAGGCCTTGCACGCCGATACTCGACAACGCCTCTTTGACCTCGTCGAGTTTGAACGGTTTGATAATCGCCTCGACCTTTTTCATATGACACCTCCGGACGACAGGAACCCGCGTCCCGCGCCCGCGCCCTCCCCAACGTCTTCAAGTACCTTTTCCAGATATCCGACCGCTGAAGCAAGCCCCCCGGTACCGTCAACCCGCGCCCAAAACCGGGAGTAATTTAACGAGCAATGATGATGCCATCGGTTTTCGAACGGTTACGCTCGCTCGCGTGCGTCCACGCATATTCGGCGGGCACCGCGCTGGTCAGATAGCAGGCGTCAGGCGCTTCGACGGGCATCGCGGCGCGCTTTTTCAGCGGGTCCGCGCCCTTTTCGCGCCCATCGCGGGTTCTTCGCCGCTGATCAGGCGCCGTATATTTTCATGATGGCGCACCAGCACCAACGCTGACATCAGGATAGCCAGCAGAACATACGGTCGTGGGCATCCCAACGCGGCGGCGGCTGGCACCAGCGCGATAGCCGCGCAAATCGAGCCGAGCGATACCACGCGAGTCGCCGCCACCATCGCGAGAAATACCGCAAGCGCAATCAGGATTGGGAATGGCGCCAGACCCAGCCATACGCCGACCGAAGTGGCGACGCCGCGTCCACCGTGAAAGCCCAAATAGATAGAAAAGATCGCACCCGCGAACGCGGCCAAGCCTACTAATGCCAGCGCCGCCACATGAAATCCCAGGAATTCCGCAGCCAGTACCGGCAATAGACCCTTCAAAAGGTCGCCGACAAAGGTGATAGCCGCCGCACTCTTGCCGCCCGCGCGGGCCACGTTGGTCATGCCGGTATTGCCGGAACCGACCGCACGCGGGTCAAAGCCGCGCAGCCGGCCGACAATCACCCCTACGGGAATTGACCCTACCAAGTAGGCCGTCAGCACGAACATTACGAATTCGGCTGACAAATGTCCGCTTTCCGGAATGAGAGATGGTCGGGGTGACTGGATTTGAACCAGCGACTCCTGCGTCCCGAACGCAGTGCTCTAGCCAGGCTGAGCTACACCCCGCTC
>JBOHWL010000135.1:0-8920 GCA_050736615.1 Binataceae bacterium (SeqCode)
GCGTGAGATTGAGCGCGAGCCCACCCAGCAGCACGATGATGAAACCGAGCAGGTAACCGTGATGGGCGAACACGCCCGCCAGCGCGGCCTCGGCCGAACTTCCCGACGGCCCCGCGATACTGGCCGGCGCCACGACGCCGACGCTGTGTGCGGCCGGCAGCGCCGCTGAAGTGGCGGCAATCGGCGCGCCGGAGCCGACGACGATCTGAGCGCACGCCGGAACCACAGCGGCGATTATCATGAGGACGATCGCAGCCAGCAGCAGATAGTGGGAAAACGCGGCGGGAGCACCGCGCCATAACCCCAGACGGCGTGAACGGCTATGCACGCTGCTGATTAACGCGCGGCGTCGCGCAATTCAATTGTCCGCAGCACCCGGCAGCGTCCATCGCCGCCCGAGCCTGAGCGCCCGACGAGCGCGAGCCGAACTTTAAACACACGTGGCGGACTCCTGATGGTTAAATGCGCCTCGCCAGCTCATATTCCAAAACACCCTGGATAAAATATGACTTCTTTCTTCAATCTTCTCTCCGTTTTTTTGCGGGGGAGAAGATTGAGGGGATGCACGCTGTGATTTTCAACAGCCTGCCAGGCCATACTTTAATCGTCGAGCGCGGCACCGTTGGAAGACAGCGGCGCGCTATCCACGATTTCGAGCCCGTAGCCCGGCAGATTGGCCAGGCGCGGCGGTTTGTCAGTGAGCAGCACCATCTTGCGCACGCCCACGTCGCGCAGGATCTGCGCGCCGATGCCGTAATCGCGGAAGTCCGCTTCCGGCGCGTTGAAATGCGTGCTGGCGCGGCGCGCGATGCGGCGATGATGGCCGTTGCCGATATCGCTTGCAATCGTATCCGACTCGCGTTTGAGATACAGGATCACGCCCTGCCCGGCTTCAGCAATTTGCTCCATCGCGGCAATCAACAGGCTGCGCGTATTACGCTTGGTGTAGCCGAATACGTCGCCCGGCAGGTATTCGCGATGGGCGCGCACCAGCACCGGCTCGCCCGAGCTTATCTCACCCATGACCAGCACCAGATGCTCGCTCTGATCGACCAGGTTGCGATACACGCAGGCCTTGAATTCGCCGCATCGGGTAGGCAGCCGGGCCTCGGCGATACGCTCGACCATGGTTTCGTTGCGCAGCCGGTATTCAATAATATCCGCGACGGTGACCAGCTTGAGGCTGTGTTGGCGGGCGAATTCGACCAGGTCGTCACGCCGCGCCATGGTGCCGTCTTCCTTGAGGATTTCGCAAATCACGCCGGCCGGCTTGAGTCCCGCCATCCGCGCCAGGTCAACCGCGCCCTCCGTCTGGCCGGTGCGCACCAGCACCCCGCCGTCGCGCGCGCGCAAGGGATAGACGTAGCCCGGCGTGACGAATTCGGCGCCGGTCGCGTCTTCGCGCACGGCTTGCAGAATCGTGGTCGAACGGTCGTGGGCCGAGATGCCCGAGCCGCTGGCGCGGCGCGCGGTAATCGGCACGGTAAAGGCGGTGCCCAGCGGCGCCTGATTATCGCCCACCATCATATTGAGGCCGAGCTGGTCAATTCTTTCGGCCGCCATCGGCAGGCAAATCAGGCCGCGGCCATGCTTGGCCATGAAGTTGATGGCTTCGGGCGTCGTTTTCTCCGCGGCCATGCAGAGGTCGCCCTCATTTTCACGATTCTCGTCATCCATCAGGATGATCATGCGGCCGCGCCGGATTTCCTCGAGCGCCTCTTCGATATCGATGAACGGTGCTCTGGTCCGTGGTCTTTCCGGTATTTCGCCAAACATGGAAGTTGCCCTCGCCGTGGAGAGCGCCCTTAAGCGGGTGCCCCTTACGCTTTTTCGTCAATAAGATTGTATCGCAACCAAGCCATCGCCGTGAATCCCTTGTGCGCCGTCCTCAAGAAGCGACCAACGATACCGGCGCCGACCGCGCATAACGCTATAATCGCGCCCATGGCGAAGAAAAGTGACGCCGGCGGCGCTCACGCCGGGCTCCTGCGTGCGCTTCCCGCGATGGATGAATGCCTCAAGGCCGCCGCCGTCGATCCGGCCTTGAGCCGCTTCAGCCGTCAATATCAAAAGCTGCTGATCCATCGCGTACAGGGCGATTTCAGACAAGCCCTCCAGCAGTCCGGTCAAGTCGATGAAGCATTCCACCTGAAGCTCGGGTCAATTCAAACGCCAGATGCGCGCGACGCGATGCTCGCGGCAACCATCCGCGCCGCGCGCGCCGCCGCCGCATCCGATGTGCCGGCCCTGCGCACGGTCGTCAACGCCACCGGCGTGGTCCTGCATACTAATCTCGGGCGCGCCATCCTGGCCGAAAGTGCGGTCGCCGCCGTCGTCAGCGCGGCGCGTGGCGCGGTCAACCTCGAATACGATTTGAGCAGCGGTGGCCGCGGCGATCGCGACGAACTGGTCGAAGCGGAATTATGCGCGCTGACCGGCGCCGAAGCCGCCACCGTGGTCAACAACAACGCCGCCGCCGTACTACTCGCGCTCAATTCGTTGGCCGAACATCGCGAGGTGATCGTCTCGCGCGGCGAGTTGATCGAAATCGGCGGTTCCTTCCGTATCCCTGACGTGATGGCGAAAAGCGGCGCGCGGTTGCGCGAGGTGGGCACCACCAACCGCACTCATCCGCACGACTATGCCAATGCGATCGGTGCTGAGACCGCGTTGCTGCTGAAGGTGCATCCGTCGAACTACCGGGTGGTGGGTTTTACCGCCGCGGTGGGCCTGAATGAATTGGCCGCACTCGCCCGTACGCATAACCTCGACGTGATGGAGGATTTGGGCGCGGGCGCGCTCGCCGATATGAGCGCATGGGGATTGCCGCGCGAGCCGCTGGTGGGAGAAAGCGTCGCGGCCGGCGCCGGCGTGGTCACCTTTTCGGGCGATAAGCTGCTCGGCGGACCGCAGGCCGGAATCGCGGTCGGCCGCCGCACGCTCATCGACAAGATGAAGCGTAACCCGCTCAAGCGCGCGCTCCGTTGTGACAAGCTGACCTTGGCGGCGCTCGAGGCAACCCTGCGCCTTTACCTGCGCAGCCCCGATTTGGCAGGTGAACTGCCGACCTTGCGCATGCTGCGCCGGCAGCCCGCGGAATTGGAGACCGTGGCGGCACGTGCGCGGGAAATACTCAGTGCGCGGCTCGGCGCTGAATTTGAAATAGACATCGTCGAATCGACCTCACAAATAGGATCGGGCGCCTTGCCGACGGAACGGCTGATGACGCGCGCGCTGCGCATCACTCATCCGCGGCTGGGCGCCGACGCGATCGCGGCCCTCTTCCGGCGAGCACGACCACCGGTTATCGGCCGCGTCGATGAGGACGCGTTTCAGCTCGATATGCGCACGATCGAAGACCCCGTCATCCTCGCCATCGAACTCGACCCGCCGATTGGATAACGCGCCGCCGGCGGGCAATCTTATCAACGGGGCCGCTCCGCCGATTTCGTTTTCAACCCAGTTATCAAGACTCCGGCATTGAGTTGATGCGGCTTCATCACACTTTACGAGAAGCCGGAACCCGGCTAGAAGAAGACTGTGCGTCAAAGCTATCGACGATCAAAGGAGCAGCGAAGCTTATGGCCAACACCGTAATTTCCAAACCGATCATTTCCTCCGATTCTCACATCATGGAGCCGCCCAACACCTATATCGCGCGCATCGATAAGAAGTACAAGGACGCCGCGCCGAAAGTCGTATGGCAGGAGCAGAGTGGTGACACCTACGTCATCGAGGGGATGAAGCAAACCATTCCAATGGGCCTCGTGGCCGCGGCGGGAGTGCCCGCCAAGGAACTGGCGACCTCTGCGCGATTTGCCAAATTCGGCGACCTGCATCGCGGCGGATGGGATCCCGAGGCACGGATGGCCGATCAAGAGCGCGACGGCGTTGCCGCCGAGGTCATCTATCCGAGCGTCGGCATGATTTTGTGCAACCATCCCGACGCCGATTATAAGAAGGCCTGCTTCGACGCTTATAATCTCTGGATCGCGGATTACTGCGGGGCGCATCCCGACCGCCTGATAGGGTTGGGGCAAACCGCGATGCGCACGCCGAGCGAGGGCATCCACGACCTCGAGCGCGCTAAAGTGATGGGCTTGCGCGGCATCATGATGCCGGGTTTTCCTATCCTCGAGGACTACGACAGCAAAATCTACGACGAGTTCTGGGAAGCGTCGATTGCGCTGGCAATGCCGCTGAGCTTCCATATTCTGACTTCCAGGGAAGGTATCGCCACTCCCAATCGCGGCCCCAAGATGAACTCTTTCATGTCGATCATTCGCGGCAATCAGGACATCATCGGGATGTTCATTCTGGGCGGCGTGTTCGAGCGTCATCCTCGGCTGCGCATCTCGTGCGTCGAGGCCGACGCCGGCTGGGTGCCACATTTCATGTACCGGCTCGACCACGCCTACGACCGCCATCGCTACTGGTTGGCCGCCGATGTCTTGTCAAAGATGCCGAGCGAATATTTCCGCGAGAATGTCTATACGACTTTCCAGGACGACTGGGTCGCGTTCAAGATGAAGAACATGTGCAATCCGCGGCGGCTGATGTGGGCCAACGATTTTCCGCACAGCGACTCGACTTGGCCAAATTCACAACAGCTTCTGGCGCAACATACGGCGGAATTGAACGAAGAGGAAAAGAACTGGCTGCTGCACGACAACGTCGCGGAGCTCTACGGCATTTGAGGGCCTGGAACTGAACTTCGCATTAGCGAACGCTAAGCGAGCACACCAGTGGAGCGAAGCGCACCAAGGAACACCTGCAAAAACCTCATTCTTGTCATTCCGAGCGTAGCGAGGAATCCCGGACTTTCTTAATTCCTGGCCTTGTTTACGGGATTTCTCATTCCGCGGAATTGTGCAGGTTCCCTACACGCGCGAGATTGGCAATTTCGGCCGAACGCTCGCGGCCTCGCCCGTCCCACGGAACCGGTATCACCGCAGCGCGTTCGCACGCTGCATTTATAGTCAAGGCGCGGCCCGGGCGCCGATGGCAAGGGAGGACAAGCCATGTTGCAGAAGCTCTTTCACGTCAATATCTGTGTCCGCGATATGGAGCGGTCGATCCGCTTCTACCAGGACCTCGGCTTTAACAAGGTCAGTGACTTCACGCTCGACGACCCGGACGTGGGCGACGCTTTAGGCCTCAAGGCGAAAAAACTGCGTGGCGTCTTCATGCGACTGGGCAACGATGCCGGCGCACCAGTGCTCGATCTCGTGCAGTTTATCGAACCGCCAACACAGGGCACGCCCTACCCGACGCTGAACAACGTCGGCATCTGCCGAATTGCCTTCAGCGTCGATGATATTGATCGAACCTACGAAGAGTTGAAAAGCAGAAGAGTCGATTTCGTCGCGCCGCTCAAGAAAATCGACGGGCCCGGCGGGGCCAAAATTGGCGTGGTTTGCTTCAAGGATCCCGACGGTACGATTCTCGAGTTAATCAGCGGGATGTGACGCAATGCCACATCGGCAGCTTCACACCGCTGGCGCTTCAGCACTGGTTGGTCACGACGCCGCTTCCGCGACTGTCTTGATAACGAAGTATTGATAGCGAAGATATGCAGCGCGAATAGTTCCGTCGATTCCAGGGATTGAAATTATTGCCGCCCCTAAGGAACCTCTGCACAAGCCCGTTTGTCATTCTGAACGGAGTCTGCGAAGTGAAGAATCCCGGAAAAAACATCGAACAAACGGAAAGATCCGGGATTCCTCGCGGCGCTCGGAATGACAGAACTATGCTTATGCAGGGCTCCCATAAAGGAGACGACCATGGCCGCGAATGAGACTATCAATGGCGAGTGCGATCCCAAATTCTCCCGCGTACGCGACGCTTTTGCGGAAAACTTCGCGAGGCGCGGCGAGGTCGGCGCCGCAACTTCTATCGTGGTCGACGGCCGCCGCGTGGTTGATCTTTGGGCCGGCCATGCCAATCAGGCACGAACCCGTCCCTGGGAGCGCGACACCATCGTCAACATATGGTCAACTACCAAGGGGCTTTGCGCGATGTGCGCGCATCGGCTCGCCGATCAGGGCAAGCTCGATCTCGACGCGCCGGTGGCGAAGTACTGGCCCGAATTCGCGCAGGCCGGCAAGGGCTCGATACCGGTCAGTTATCTGCTGAATCACCAGGCGGGTCTGGCCGCCATCCGCACCCCGCTCAAGCATGAGGAACTCTTCAGTTGGGAGAAGGTGACGAGCGAACTGGCGCGCCAGGAACCATGGTGGACCCCCGGCACGCGGCACGGCTATCACGCGATTACCTTCGGCTGGCTGGTGGGTGAAGTCGTTCGCCGCATCAGCGGCAAGAGCCTGGGCACGTATTTTCGTGACGAAATCGCCAATCCACTCGGTGCCGAGGCTTGGATCGGAATCGGACCCGAGTTCGATGCTCGCGTCGCCGAAATTATCTATGCGCCCGCGCCGAAGCCCGGAGAAACCAACATTTTCGCCGAGATGATGCAAGACCCAACGTCAGTAAACGCCTTGGCGATCATGAATCCGCCCACGATGTTCTCCCAGGAAACCACCAACTCGCGGGCTTGGCGCGGCGCGGAAATTCCGGGCGCCAACGGCCATGCCAATGCGCGAGCGCTCGCCCGCATCTACGGGGCGCTGGCGCGCGGCGGCGAAGTTGACGGGGTGAAGCTATTCGGTGCGCGCGAAATCGAGCGTTGCTATACCGAGCAATCGAATGGGCCGGACGCCGTGCTGCCGCTGACAACGCGGATCGGACTGGGCTTTATGCTCTCGCAGCCTGGCACTGAACTCGGCCCGAATCCGCATGCCTTCGGTCATCCGGGCGCGGGCGGCTCGCTCGGCTTCGCGGATCCCGACGCCAAGGTGGGCTTCGGCTACGTGATGAACCAGATGGGCAATGAGCCGCTGCTCGATCCACGTCCCGCCGCCATCATCGCGGCAGTCTACGCATCTATGTGAGGCACGGATTGATTTGATTCGCCGCGCAACCCGACGATAACCTGGCTGCCTTGGGTGCGCCGCTATCGCGTGCGCTTCAGCCCGGGCCGTCGTCCGGCCTTCACGCTTCCAGGTGGTCACGTCCCAGCGCCTTCGTTCCGCTTATGACGGCAGCGAGGTGACGACTTGCATCGTGCTACCAGTCGCTTATACCCCCGATCGAAGAACTAATATGTTTTCGAAGGCAGTCCGCAACCCAAAATTGACAGTATCCAGATTTGTTTTCCCCGTGGAGTCAAACCCAACCACGTCGGCCTGGCCGGCGCTGCGATCATAAAGCAGAATCTGACTGCGCCCGTTCCAGATGAAATTGCGGCGACCATCAGGCCCCACGAAGTTCTCCAGCCGGGTATTTGGGGTATCCAGGTTTACTTTGCCCGGGGCATCGAAACCGAAAATATCGGCTTGCCCCGCGGCGCGGTCATAGAGCAGGGTACGCGGTTCACCGGTGGCCGGACCGGGAGGCGCGTAGGCGCAGGCTGCTTGCGAGCCGGGACAATTGGAAACGTGGTTGGGCTGTACGGCGCTTCGACGATCTGAAATTAAACCGGCCCACAGCAGGAATACTGGGAAGTGCGCCGCAGGCTCCGCGAGGGTCACATTGCCGGCGGAGACCGCCAAAGAATGCTCAAACGATGGTTGCGGCGCGCGGAAATTCGCGCAGGCATGGCCCACATAATACCCAATTGCGCCGCAGGTCGGGAACGTGCATGAACGCGGCGATGATCTCGTCGGCGTCGCCGCAACGATCGCACACTAACAGTCCGCCACTAGCTAGTGCGCGGGCGGATAAATCCGCAAGCTGATCAGGGTCCTTCATCAATTGAACTTCGATGTACGCCTTCATTGTTCCCCCCCGGGCAAAAATGAGTTGGTAAAGCAAATAACTAAAAGGTGATGCTACGCGCGCGCTCTTTACGTTAAGAGCCGATGGTATGGCTCCGCGCGGCGTCACGCTCCGCTCCTAAATTCATGGTGGCGGCTTGTACGCTTTTCCAGCGCGGAGTCAGCACCGCCAGCACCACGGCTACGATAAGCAACGCCGGTACATCACCAAGCAGATGACCATAGTTTTCGGGACGTTCGAACGTTTGGAGTGCCATGATCCCGCCGTGGACGAAGCTCGACCAGACGGTGAACCAGATGAGACTGAGATGCCCCAGCGGATTGCGGGACGCGATAATCAGAAAGACGCCCAGAGTCGCGTATATCCCGATGATCATGAATGGGTAGTCCGAGTGACCTGTATGCCATGTCCATCCGGCCGGCCAGATGACCATTAGTGGATAGATTCCAACTATAAAGATGACGCCGACAACGATCAGCGCCACGCGCAAATATTTCAAATCATCGGTTTCAGCCATTAGGGGTCTCCAATCCAAGTTCGTTTACTGCGCGTTTCGCGATTTCGGACGCACAATAGGAATTCACGCGTTCCAAGTAGAATGCCGGAAGTTCATTTGGCCGCCATTCGACCCGAGCGTGCGCGATGCATTGAACATTATCGTGCGTGCGAACATTCGCTGATTCACGCCGCATTCATCCGATGCCGCAATACATCTCGGATCGATTTCATTCACTCGATTGACCGGCGCTCGCCATTCAATTCCCCTGTTACTGACACCGGACCTTTAATCACTTGCTCTTTAGCCGAGGTGAATATCTAAAACCATACGAAGCTTTGTGGGCGGACGTATCGTGTCACCGGTGATGACTAGCCGCGGCGCCGCAGCTCCCGCTGTGGAGGCTATCGCGCTCATACCAGCGATTCGTGCTGAATGGCTGCGTACCGGAAGCGCCGAGGACTATCTGGGCTGAGACTCTCGAGGTCCTCAGCAGTGTCGGCCGCGCCGCTGAATGCGAGCGGCTACTCTCGATCGCGACCGGCACTGTTAGCAGCCATGTACGTGACATCATGGATAGTCTAAAGT